>PHEG01000048.1 GCA_002842835.1 Alphaproteobacteria bacterium HGW-Alphaproteobacteria-2
TGGGCTCGTGTTCGGCGCGGTCGATGGGGCCGAGGTCGAGCCCGCCCACATCATGCACCGCGCGCCCGCCGGCACCCTTGCGCAGATTGGTCTTGCGTTCTGTCATGGCTCCCTCATTCGAAGACGACGATGGCCTCGGGGTCGATCGTCAGCGCCACCTGTTGGCCGATCTCGGGGGCGGCACCGGCCAGCGCCTCGCCGCGCTGCTGGACGATGATGCGCAGCCCGTCGGGCCCCTGGACATACAATTCGACATGGCTGCCCTTGTAGACCGACTCGGTCACCTGGCCCAGGAACGTGTTCGCGCCACCCTCGCCCGATGAGGGGGCCGCGACCATGGCGAAACTCTCGGGGCGGATGCCGAGATGCACCGCGCTGCCCGCCGCGGCGGCCCCGGCGGCCCGCAAAGCCAGCGACGGCCCGACCCGCACCCGTATTTGCCCCGCCGCCGCGTGTTCGACGCGCCCGGCCAGCAGGTTCGAGACCCCGAGGAATTCCATCACCTCGCGCGAGCCGGGGCGGCGGTAGAGCGCGCCCGGGCGGCCGGTCTCGGTGATCCGGCCCTCGGACATCACCGCCACCCGGTCCGACAGCGACAGCGCCTCTTCCTGGTCATGGGTGACGATGATCGTGGTGATGCCCGCCTCACGCTGGATGCGCTTGAGTTCCACCTGCATCTGGTCGCGCAGCCGCCGGTCGAGCGCGCCCAGCGGCTCGTCAAGCAGCAGCAGGCTGGGCCGGATCACAAGCGCGCGCGCCAGCGCCACGCGCTGTTGCTGACCGCCCGACAACTGCCCCGGCATCCGGTCGCCGAAATCATCGAGCCGTACCAGCGCCAGCGCCTCGGCCACCCGCGCCCCGCGCTCGGCCGCCGGCACGCCGCGCCGGCGCAGCCCGTAGGCGATGTTCTCGGCCACGTTCATGTGCGGGAAGAGCGCATAATCCTGGAACACCAGCCCGACGTTGCGCCGGTGCGGCGGCAGCCCCAGCACCGATTGCCCGTCGAAGGAAATGCTGCCCCCCGTGGGCCGCACGAAGCCGGCGATGCAGCGCAGCGTGGTGGACTTGCCGCAACCCGAGGGGCCAAGCAGCGCGAGACACTTGCCGTCCTCGACCGACAGGTCGACATGGCGCAGGATCTCCAGCGCGCCGACCGAGAAGCAGAGGTCTTGCAGATCGAGCCTTGCCATGCCTCAGCGCCCCACCGACAGCGACACGACCTTGTAGCGCCGCTCGACCAGGATGATGACAGCGCTGACGACGAAGATATAGACTGTCGAGAAGGCCGCCGGCGTCGGGTCGAAATTCTGCGAGATGTAGTTGAACAGCTCGATTGGCATGGTCGTCAGTCCCCCGCGCACCAGAAAGACGCTGATCGGATAATTGTCGAAGCTGATCAGGAAGGCGAAGAGAAAGCCCGAGATCAGCCCCGGCTTCAGTTGCGGCAGCGTCACGGTGAGAAACGCCACCCAGCGGTTCGCCCCCAGCGACGCGGCGGCATCCTCGATCGACGGATTGTAGAGCGTCATCGAGGCGACCAGCGTGCGCACCGGATAGGCCGCCACCAGCACCATGTGGCCGATCATCAGGCCATACCAGGTAAAGGCCATGTCGAGGATGATCAGGTATTGCACCAGCGCGATGCCGATCGCCACCACCGGCACCGCGACGGGCGACAGCAGAAAGGCGGTCAGCGCCGCCTTGCCGGGCAGCGGGTAGCGCACGATGGCGATGGCGGCACCGATGGCCAGCAGCGTCACCAGCGTGGCCCCCAGCGTGGCGATGCCGAGGCTGGTCAGAGTCGCCGAGGCGATTTCATGGATGTTGCCGATATTGCGATACCAGTCGAGCGAATAGGCCGCCGGCGGCACCTGGATGAAGAACGACTCATTGAACGACACCAGCATCGTCAGCGCCACCGGAAAGATGAGGAAGGCCACCGCCCCCCAGCCCAGCAGCGTCACCACCGCGCGATATATCCGCCCCTCAGACATTGATGCGCAGCACCTTCCGGACGATCAGCGCATAGGCGAAGACCAGCGTGAACATCAGCGCGGTCAGGGTGAAGATCACCGCCGAGCCGAAGGGAAAATTGAGCTGGATCAGCAATTGCTCCGCCGCGACCTGCGAGATCATCGAGGTCGCGGGCGAGCCCAGCATCAGCGGCGTGACAAAGGCGCTGGCGCAGATGGCGAAGCACAGCGTGGTGCCGCCGAAGATGCCCGGCATCGACAAGGGCAGCACCACGGTGCGCAGCGTGGTCCAGTCGCCCGCGCCGAGGATGCGCGCCGATTCCCATTGCGAGCGCGGGATGCGCGACAGCGCCCCGTAGATCGGTAGGATCATGAAGGGCATGCAGTAATGCACCAGCCCCACGATGGTCGCCCATTTGTTGTAGACCAGCCGCTGCGGCCGCTCGAACAGCCCCAGCCAGACCATCAGGTTGTTGACCGGCCCCTGATCGGCCAGCACCACCAGCCAGCCGTAGTTGCGCACGATCAGGCTGGCGGCGAGCGAGATGAAGGTGATTGTCAGCAGCGCCGAGCGCAGCCCGGGCCCCAGCCGCAACAGCAGCAGCGCCACCGGGTAGCTGAGCAGGAAGGTCAGCGCCACGGCGATCAGCGATATCTCGATGGTGCGCCACAGCGCCCGCAGCGTGCGGGCGCTGTCGAAGAGCTTCTGATACTGGTAGAGCGTCCAGTCGGCGGCCTGCACCGCCTCGGGGTCGCCTGTCCATGCGCCGAAACTCTCGCGCAGCATCCCCGCGAAGGGGATCACGTAGAACGCCAGCAGGAAGACCACGAGCGGCGCCACCAGCAGGATGCCGGGCATGCTGGTGCGCAGGGCGGCGCCCGCGGCGGCCGCTCGTGTCGTCATGGCGTGCGTCCCGTCAGGCGAAGATTTCGTTCCAGGCGTCGGTGATCTGCGCCCGGTTCTTCGACAGGTAATCCCAGTCGGCATAGGTGATCGCCGCAGGGTCGCCCATCAGTTCCAGAGTCTGGGGCGAGGGGTTCACCTCTTTGTGGGCGCTGCGGGTGTTCAGCACGCTGTCGATCTTTTCCTGGAAGGCCTTGTCGTAGCTCATGTTCACATAGACCTCGGCCAGTTCCACATTCGGCGCATTGGCCGGCATGTTCAGCCCGACGATCTCGCCATGGGTGCCCTCGGCCAGGCCGTTGGCGGGGGCGATCGGCGCGCCCTGGGCGATCAGCGGGTTGATGAACACGCCATAGAAGGGAACCAGCGGGATCTGCCCGCTTTGCAGCATCTGGATGGCCTGCGGGGCCGCGTTGTAGACGGTGACGCCGTTTTCCTTGAGCTTGGCCATGTGCTCCAGCCCGGCCTGCCATTCGTATTGCGCCTCGGACAGCGGCTTGCCGGTGGCAATCTGCGCCGCGGTGGTGACCATGCGCACGCCGTTGTTCCAGCCGACCGGCGGGATGGCGATCTGCCCCTCGTTCGCGCCGTCCCACAGCGCCGCCCAGGCACCGGGCGCGTCCGACACGCGGTCGGTGTTGTAGAACAGCGTGTGCACGGCGTCGATCACGCCGGCCGAATAGTTCTCGGCCAGCAGGAATTCGGGCCGCACATTCGCCATGTTGGCGATGTTGGCCGGGTTGTGGGCGCGCAAGAGCCCCTCCTCGCGGGCGCGGAACACACCGGCTTCGGAGAACTGCATCAGGTCGGGCGGGTTGTCGGCCTGGGTCTTGAGCATCGCCAGCATCTGCGAGGTGACCGATTGCTGAAGGTTGATCTTCGCCCCGGTTTCGGCCTCGAACTTCGGGTGGATCTCGTCGATCCAGAGCTTGGCGAGCAGCCCCTGGTTGAGCACCACGTTGATCTCGCCCGCCTGGGCGCGCGCCGTGGTGACCCAGGGCGCGGCCAGCGCCGTGCCGGCCAGCGCGGCGGTGTTGCGCAGCAGCCGGCGGCGGCTGAGGCCGTGGGCGGCTTTGGTCGTTTGGGTTTTCATTTTTTCTCTCCCTGCGGTGGCGTGTTGTCGTTCAGGCCCGTGACAGCACGGGCGGCCCGCCCGCCGGGGGCTCGACCCCGGGCGGCTGCGGGTTGGCGGTGTCCGGCGCGCTGGCGGCCGGGTCGATCATGCAATCCTTCGCGCTCCAGATATGCTCGCGCATCAGGGCGGCGGCGCGTCCGTCCTCGCCGGCGAGCACGGCGCGCAGGATGCCCTCATGTGCCGCCTGGCTGGCGGCAAGCTGGGCGTCGGAAAAATGGAAGTAGCTGCGAATTCCGGCCGGGATGGCGAGATTGCGCTCGATCATGCGCAACAGGGTGGCGTTGCCGCAGACGCGGTAGAGCGTGTCGTGAAACGCGTTGTTAAGTTGCAGGAAGCGCTGGCGCAGCACCGCCGATGGGGTCGCCTCGGTGAACAGCCGCCGGGCATCGGCGACCAGCGCTTCGAGATGCGCCTGCGCGGCGGGCGGCAGGCCTTGCAGCGCCGTCAGCCGCACGGCCTCGCTCTCCAGCAGGGCGCGGCAACTGTAGATCTCGGCCACGTCGCGGGCGCTGAACGATACGACCTGGTGGCCCCGGTTGGGGGTGAATTCGACCAAGCCGTCCGAGGTCAGCCGGCGCAGCGCCTCGCGGATCGGCGTGCGCGACAGGCCCAGCCGTTCGGCCAGCCAGGTTTCGACCAGCCGGCGGCCCATCGCCAGTTCACCCGACAGGATCATGCCGCGCATGCTGGCATAGGCATCGCCCTGCTGAGGGTCCGTGATGGCCGAGCACATGGGCGATTCCCCAACGACATGCATGATTGTATGCATTGTCGGGACAGGCGGGCAAGAAATTTCGTGCGCGCCCGCCTTCGGGCCGAAAAATGCCCATGTTATCGTCTGTTCATGAGCATTCGTGATGCCGGGTTGTCTGAATTGTGTGCAATGTGATCCTGTCCGCCATCGGGCGCAGCATGCCAGCCGCAGCACCCGCAGGCCGGGGGAGCAGCCGCACGCGCTGTTACCGCCTATAGTTTCAGGTTGCGGGCCAGATGAAGGACATCTTCCGAGAGGATCATCACATGGTCGCGCATCGCGGCACCGGCCGCCGCCGCGTCCTTGCGCACGAGCGCGTTCACGATGGTCTCGTGCTCGATCTCGCTGCTCTGGGTGCGCCCCGGATTGAAGGTGATGGTGCGCCGATAGGGCGAAAGCCGACGGTTCAGAAGCTCGATCTGCTTCAGCAGGACCGTGTTCTCCGAGGCGATCCAGATCGACCTGTGAAACAGCGTGTTGGCCTCGTAATAGGCATCGGCAGAGCGGGTTTCGGCCTGCTGTCGGCACAGCGTGTGCATCTCGACGATGGCGTCGACTGGTGCATCGCGCCCCCTTTGACAGGCGAGCCGGGTTGCAAAGGCCTCCAGTTCCGCCACGACCTCGAACAGTTCCACGATCTCGGAAACCGTCGGGCGGCTGACGGTCGCCCCGACGCGCGGCCTGACGTCGACCAGCCCGGTGGAGGCGAGGGCGCGCAAGGCTTCGCGCCGATGTCGCGCTCGATTCGCGCCTCGACGGTTTCTGCCAATGTCACCACCTGATCCCACCCCCTGGCGCAGCGGACGCATTCAATTCGTGCCCAATATGGATGCAAAGGTATCGCGGAATGCGCCTTGTGAATCCATAGGAAAAGTATCTGATGCGTCATCTCGTATACAAGAGATGCAATTAAAAAGGATATCGCGTATGCAATGCATGAGCTTCTGCAGAGTCCGTTAGAAAGGCTGGCCATGGATTTGGGGTTGACGGGGAAGACGGTGCTGATCACGGGCGCCTCGCAAGGTATCGGCGAGGGGCTCGCGCGCACCTTCGCCGCCGAGGGGGCGCGGCTGCGGCTGACGGCGCGGCGTGCCGATCTTCTGGACGCACTCGCCGAGGCGGTGACGCGCGACCACGGCACCGAGGTGCAGGTGTTCCCGATGGACCTCGAAGAGCCCGGTGCCGCCGGGGCGCTGGCGGAGGCCGCCGGGGACGTCGATGTGCTGGTCAACAACGCGGGCGTCATTCCCGGCGGGAACCTGACCACCATCGACGAGGCCGCCTGGCGGCAGGGATGGGAGCTGAAAATCTTCGGCTACATCAACCTGTGCCGTCTCTACTACAGCCGGATGAAGGCGGCCGGCGGTGGCGTGATCATCAACAACATCGGCAACGCGGGCGAGCGCTTCGATGCCGATTACATCGCCGGAACAACCGGCAATGCCAGCCTGATGGCCTTCACGCGTGCCCTGGGCGGGCGCTCGCTGGACGACGGCATCCGCGTCGTGGGCGTCAATCCCGGCCCGGTCGACACGCCGAGGATCTACAAGCTTCTGCGGACCCGCGCGCGCGACTGGTTCGGCGACGAGTCGCGCTGGGAAGAACTGCGCGACCGCTACCCCCGCAAGCGCCCCGCAAGCGTGGCCGAGATCACCGATGCGATCGCGTTCCTCGCATCCGACCGATCCGCCTACACCAGCGGCACCATCCTCACGATAGACGGCGGCATCGCGTCGCGCGCCTCGATCATCTGACGTGCGGCCGGTCCGGTGATGTGCGGGCCCGGTTGCGAAAGCCAAGAACAGGCACATTGACATGGAGGCTGACACGATGAGACGAACAGCACTGGTTGCCACCGCCGCCCTGATCGCCGCGGCACCGCTCGCACAGGCGCAGGGGTTTCCCGACGGCCCGATCACCTGGGTGGTGAACTGGCCCGCAGGCGGCGGGCAGGACACCACCAGCCGGCTGGTGGCCGAACGGCTGAGCGCCGAACTCGGCGTGCCGGTCGTGGTCGAGAATTACGACGGCGCGGGCGGGCTTGCCGGGATGCGCGTTCTGGCGGGGGCCAAGCCCGACGGCTACACGATCGGCATGCTGGGTTCGTCCAGCATCATCCAGCAATACACCACCGATGAACCTGTCATGCTCGACCAGCTTGCGGTGCTGTCGTTTTTCGGCCCGGACCCGGGCGCGCTGACCGTCAAGGCGGACACGCCCTACGAGACTCTGGAAGCATTCGTCATGGCCGCGAAGGAACAGCCCGGAGACATCCTCAACGGAAATGACCCGCCCGGCGGGGCCTCCTACATCTCGGCGTCGATCATGGAGGTGGCGCTGGATCTGACTTTGAACAAGATCCCCTACAAGGGCTATGCCCCGACTGTCACCGCGCTGCTGGGCGGCGAGGTGCACAGCGCCACGGTGCCGGTCCCGCAGGTGCTGGAGGCCCACAAGGCGGGTGATGTGCGCATCCTCGGCGTGATGGCGTCGGAGCGGCATTTCCTCGCCCCCGACATCCCGACCTTCGCCGAACAGGGGTTCAATGTCGTCGCCGGCGATTTCCGCGCCGTCGTGGGGCCGGCGGGCATTCCGCAGGACCGGGCCGAAATCCTGTCGCAGGCCCTGGTGGCGGTTTTGTCCTCGGCCGAGTTCGTGGCGGCCGCCAACGCCGCCGGCTACATGATCGAGCCCCTTGGGGCCGAGGCGGCGCTGGCGCGGATCAAGGCCTTTGACGCGCAGGTCTACCCCGTGCTGGAGGACGCCGGACTTGTCACCAACCCCCGCTGACGAGACGCAGCGGCGCGAGGTCCTTCGGGACCTCGCGACCGGGGCCCTGTCGCTGGTGCTGGCGGGGGGGCTGGCGGCGGTGCATTTCGGCCAGGCGGGACGCCTGCATGACGATTACGGGCGCGAGCCCGGCCCGGCGCTGATGCCCGAGATCCTGCTTGCGGCCCTGGGCGTCGCCGGTGCCGGAATGCTGCTGCGCGGCGCATTCTTCTGCTGGCGCGAGAGGGTCTCGCCGGTGTCCTGGCCGGTGTTCTGGACTGGCGCCGGGGGGTTGCGGGCGCTCGGCACGCCGCTTGCCGTCGTGGCGCTGCTCGTCGGTTTCCTGATAGCGCGGGGGGCGGTCGGCTTCGGGCTGGCCGCCGCGTGCCTGTCGGCGGCTGTCGCGATGATCCTCGCCCGGCAGGAAGGCCGCGGGCTGCCGCGTGCCGCGCTGGAGGGCATCGCGATTGCCGTCGTGCTCTATGCGCTGTTTCGCCTTGTCCTTTCGGTGCCGCTGACATGAGCTATCTCGCCGACGCCTTGATAGGTGCCGTGACCGACCCGGCGATGCTTGGCCTGTGCCTGTTCGGCGTGGTCGTCGGGCTGGTCTTCGGGGCACTGCCGGGGGTGAGTTCGACCATGTCACTCGCGGTGATGCTGCCGCTGACCTTCGGCATGTCCACCCCCGCCGCGATGATGCTGATGCTGGGCGTCTTCTTCGCAAGCGTCTATGCCGGCTCGGTCTCGGCCATTCTGCTCAACATACCCGGCACGCCGGGGGCGATGGTCACGGTGCTCGACGGCAACGCCATGGCGCGCAAGGGCCGCGCGGGCGAGGCGATGGCCTATGCCCTGATCGCGTCGCTCTTCGGTGGCGTGGTCGGCTGGCTGCTGCTTGTGGGTATCGCGCCTGTGATCGCGGCTTATGCCCTGCGGTTCGGCAGCCCCGAATATGCGGCGGTCGTGTTCTTCGGCCTGGCACTCGTGTCCTATGCCTCGTCGGGCGACACGCTGCGCGGGCTCGCGGCGGGAACCATCGGGCTGTTGCTGGGCGTGGTCGGCCGCGACGTGGTGACCGATGTGCCGCGCTTCACCTTCGGCACCGCCGACCTTCAGGGCGGGTTTGACATCATCCCGCTGGCGATCGGCCTGTTCGGGGTCGCCGAGGCGCTGTCGGCGATGGAGCGCGCGCCGCGCGGCGGCCGTGTGCAGGCCCCGACGGGACGGCTGATGCCGAAGGCCAGGACGCTGATTGCGGAACTCCCCGCGGCACTGCGGGGCTCCTTCATCGGCACCTTCATCGGGGCGATCCCGGCGGCGGGTTCGGCAGTTGCCGTCGCCGTCGCCTACGCGCTGGAAAAGCGGCTGTCCCGCACCCCCGAGCGCTTCGGCACCGGCATCCCGCGCGGCGTCGTGGCCCCCGAAGCGGCAAACAATGCCTGCGTCGGCGGGGCGCTGATCCCGATGATGACCCTGGGCATTCCGGGCGACAGCATCACCGCCGTGCTGATCGGCGTGCTGTTGTTGCACGGCCTGCGCCCCGGACCGGGACTGTTCGAGAACCAGCCCGAATTCATCGCAACGATTTATGCCGCCCTCTTCATCGCCATCGTGCTGACCGGCCTCGTCGCCGGATTTATCGGCCTGCGGGTGTTCAACAAGGTGCTGCTGCTGCCGCGGCGCCTGCTGCTGACAGGTGTGCTGATGCTGTGTCTGCTCGGGGCCTTCTCGGTGCGCAATTCGGCCTTCGACATCTGGGTCGCGGTCGGGTCGGGCGCGGTCGGATACGGGCTGATCCGGCTGGGCGTGCCCATCCTGCCGCTGGCCTTCGGCGTCGTTCTCGGACCGATCCTCGAAGAGAACCTGCGCCGCACGCTGATGATCCACGGCGACTGGAGTGTTTTCCTGACGCGACCGATCAGCTTCACGCTGGTCATGATCTCGCTTTTGGTGCTGGGCGGTCCGCTGATCGTCAGGGCGCTCACGACACTCGCAGCCCGGAGGCGGACATGACCGATGGCAGGATGGTGCGCGTCGGGGTGGTTGTTCCGTCCTCGAACCGGGTGGTCGAGGATTACTGCCATCAGGCGCAGGGCCCGCTTGCGGCGGTGCGGTTTCATTTCGCGCGGATTTCCGTGACCGAGATCAGTCCCGACGCCGCCTCGCTCTCGCAGTTCGCGCGCGCACACATGCTATCGGCGTTCCGGATGCTGGCCGAGGTGCAGCCCGATGCGCTCGTCTGGGCCGGCACGGCGGCAAGCTGGCTGGGGTTCGAGAACGATCGTCACCTGTGTGACCTCATCGAGCGCGAGACCGGCATTCGCGCGACATCCTCGCTGATCGCGGTCAACGACAGGCTGCGGGCTCTGGGGGCGCGAAAGATCGGTCTCGTCACGCCCTACACGGCGGCAATCGAGGCGCGGATCATCGCGAATTACGCCGCCGCCGGGATGGATGTGGTCGCGCGCGAGCGGCTCGACCTGACAGTGAACACCGACTATGCCGAGGTATCGCCACGCCGGATCGGCGAGATGGCCACCCGTGCGTCGGCAAGCGACGCGGATGCGGTGGTGATCCTTTGCACCAACCTGAGGGGGGCCGCGGCCCTGGGCTCGGTGCGGACGGGCCGGGATGTTCCCGTGCTCGACTCGGTGGTCGAAACCTTCCGATGGCTCGTGCGAGACACCGACGCCCGCCCGCTGCCAGCGCCCTTGTAAGGCGGGTGGTCAGGCGGTGCCCAGGGGTCGTCACCCCGCGCCCTGTCATCGACACGAGGCACGGCGTGCGGGAACCCGGTTTCCGGATCCTGAGCCCAAGGGAAGAACCCTCGCCCCCAGTCCGCTCCGCCACTTGCCCCCGGATACGCATTCTCCCGATCCGGCTGCGGCCGGATTTTGCCGCTGTTCCCCGGGCCGGCGCGCTCAGCTTTCCAGCGTTTGGGCCACCTGCGTGTCGAGGTGGCTGACCAGCGCGCCGGGCAGGTTCAGGGCTTGCGCGAGGCGGCTCAGGAAGGCGCGCTCGTCCGGGTGGTCGGGGTCGATGGCCACGCGCGCGGCGAGATAGAGTTCGGCCGCCTGCTCCTGATCTCGGGCGAGGGCCGCGATCCGGTCCACCGACAGCGGTCTTTGCATCGCGTCGAAGATGAACGCCTTGCCCTCGGCGTCGAGGTCTCCGCGCTCGGCGGCGGCGAAGATCTGCTTCTGCTCATCGGTGTCGATATGGCCGTCGGCATTCGCGGCGGCGATCATCGACCCGATCAGCGCCAGCGCGAAAGGCTGTCCGTCGGCACCGGTCTCGGGGGCGAAAGGCGACCCCTCTTGCGGCACGTCGGCGATCGTCGCCGCCGGCGCGCGGTCGGGCTGCTGCGCGGTCTGCCAGTTCTGGTAGGCGCGATGCGCTAGGGCCCCGAGCACGGCCACCCCGCCATAGCCGAGCGCGCCGCCGGCGATCTTGCGCATCTTCTTCTGGCCGAGCAGCATCCCCAGCAGCCCGCCGGCGGCGAGCCCGCCGATCGCGCCGCCGGGGAAGCCGGAACCGCCGCCGCCGCGCGCCGTCTGACCGCCGCCCATGGCACCCCGGATCATATCGCCGATCCCGCCGCCCTGGCCCTGCGGCGTGCCGGTCGTCGCCGGGGCACGCGCCTCCTGCTGTCGCGGCGTGAGATTTGCCAGGGCGTCAGGCCCCAGGAATTGTTCGAGCAGCTTTCTGGTATTCATGCGGAACTCCATTCGGTGCTGACAGAAATGTGTGCACCCAGTTGCCATTGCAAGGCGCGAGGCAAAGCCGTTCCGTGCAACAGAATTTCAACGGCTCAGACAAAGCACTTAGTCGAACCTGCCGATCTGTCGCATCTGTTAGTGGAGGACGCTGACGATCCCGATGTCGCCATTGCCCAGCCATCCCGAGTGCACGAGATGACGCTCGTTGCGGAAGTAGCACCCATCAGCTTGAAGTGGCCGGCTGGAGAGGCTGCGCTCGGTGTTGATGTGGTTGGTGAGCCCGTGACCTGACGCCCGATTTCTCCTCCATCTGATGTTAGAGTCCGGGCCAAACGAAGGACCGGACGATGACGCGATCGAAGTTCACTGAAGAGCAGGTG
>PHEG01000049.1 GCA_002842835.1 Alphaproteobacteria bacterium HGW-Alphaproteobacteria-2
CGGCTGAAGTGGGAATCGGGCACCCACCGCGTGCAGCGCGTGCCGCAGACCGAGGCGGGCGGGCGCATCCACACTTCGGCCGCGACCGTCGCGGTGCTGCCCGAAGCCGAGGAAGTGGATGTGGCGCTCGATCTCTCCGACATCCGCATCGACACCTACCGTTCCTCGGGCGCGGGCGGGCAGCATGTCAACACCACCGACTCGGCAGTGCGGATAACCCATCTGCCCACAGGCATCGTGGTGACCGCCTCGGCGAAGTCGCAGCACCAGAACCGCGCCACGGCGCTGGCCCTGCTGCGCGCGAAGCTCTACGAGGTGGCGCGCGAGACCGCCGAGGCCACGCGGGCCGCCGACCGCCGCGCGCAGGTGGGCACCGGCGACCGTTCGGGCCGCATCCGCACCTACAACTTCCCGCAGGGGCGGCTTACCGACCATCGCATCGGGCTCACGCTCTACCGGCTTGATCAGGTCATGGCAGGCGACCTCGACGAGATCATCGACGCCCTTGCTGCCGACGATGCGGCGCGGCGGCTGGCCGAGATGGGGGAATGAGCGCGGCCCTCCCCGCTGCTGCGGCCCTCGCCGATGCCGCCGCCCGGCTGCGCGCCGCCGGCGTGCCCGAGGCTGTGGCGGATGCCCGCAGGTTGCTGGCCCATGCGCTGGCGATCGCGCCGGAGCGGCTGACGCTGGCCCTGTCCGAGCCCCTGCCGGAGGCCGCGGCAGCGCGCTTTGCCGCTTTCGTGGCGGCCCGGGCCGCGCGCCAGCCGGTGGCACAGATCACCGGCGAGCGGCTCTTCTGGGGGCGCACCTTCCAAGTCACGCCTGACGTGCTCGACCCGCGCCCCGAGACCGAGACGCTGGTCGCCACCGCGCTGGAGGCGCCCTTCTCGCGGGTGCTCGACCTCGGCACCGGCTCGGGCTGCCTCCTTCTCACGCTGCTGGCCGACCGCCCGGGCGCCACCGGACTCGGGACCGACATCTCTGCGACGGCGCTGGCCGTCGCGGCGCGGAACGCCGCCCGATTGGGGCTCGGCGCGCGGGCCGCCTTTGCCCTGGCGGACTGGTTTTCCGGAGTCGATGGGGCCTTCGACCTGATCGTGGCGAACCCGCCCTACATCGCCGCAGGGGAGTTGGCCGCACTCGCCCCCGAGGTTCGCAACTGGGAGCCGCGCGCAGCGCTCACCCCCGGCGAGGACGGGCTCGCTGCCTACCGCGCCATCGCGGCGGGGGCCACTGCGCATCTGGCTCCCGCTGGACGGCTCATCCTCGAGACCGGGGCAGGGCAGGGGGCGGCGGTGGCGGCGCTCTGCGAAGCTGCGGGCCTCGGTCACGCGATGCTGCGCGCGGATATGGACGGGCGCGCCCGCGCGGTGCTCTGCATGTTGCCGCCGCCCGCGCGCTTTTGACTTGTCATCTCCGATCCGCCATGCTTATTAGGTTCCATCGAAGCGGAATGCCCGGCGGGCATCCCTTCGCAGCAGCCAATATCGGCGAAACCCGAGATCGGCGAAGCCCAACAAAACATGTGCAGGGCCTTGTGGCGCGGCAGCACCTCCGAAACATCGGACTGGATACCATAGCAACCGCTACGCCGCGCAGGCCCGTCCCGCACATCCTAAAGGCCGGACAGCAAGCAGTATGAGACCATCGAAGTCACGTTCGCGCGCCAAGAACAACAGGCGCCCAACAGGCAACATCATCAACCGGGTATTCGACTCCTCCGGTCCCGAGGGCAAGGTGCGCGGCACGCCGCAGCAGATCATCGAGAAGTATCTCGGTCTGGCGCGCGATGCCACGCTCGGCAACGATCAGGTGGCGGCCGAGAATTTCTACCAGCACGCCGAGCATTACGTGCGCATGCTCGCCGAAGCACAACGCGAGATCGACGCCCGGCGCGAGCAGTTCGACCCGCAGTTCCGCCGCGAGCGCGGCGGCGAGGACGAGCCGCAGGGCCAGCGCGAGGGCGGCGGTGCCCCGCAGCGCCGAGAGTCCGATCGCGACTTCGAGCGCAACGGCACCTTCGGCGAGGACGAGGCCGAGGCGCCGGAATCCCGCCCGGAGCGGCGCGATGAACACCGCTCCGAAGCACGGCCTGAAAGGCGTTACGAGCCGCGCCCCGACGTCGAGGTTCTCGAAGGCGGCGGCGATCCCGGCCTTGTCGAGACCCCCGAGGCGGCGACGCGTCCGCGCCGTTCCTCCGGAGGCACCCGGCGCAGAAGCGGCGGCAACACAAAGCCCGAGGCCGCCGAGAGCGGCGAAGCGCCGGAACCCGGGCTCGCGGGTCCGCCGGCCAGCGCCGCCGAGTAGCCCGGTGTTCAGCCCTCGCCCGCGGCCAGGCTGCGGGCGAGGGCGCAGAAGCCCGCCACCGATACCTCCTCGGCGCGTTGCGTGGGAGCGATTCCCGCGGCCTCGAGATGCTCCTTGATGCCGGGTGCCAGCCCGCGCAGCGCCGCGCGCAGCATCTTGCGGCGCTGGTTGAAGGCCGCAGCCACCACCCGCCCCAGCACGACCGGGTCGGCGGGCGCGAGCGGCTCGGCGCGTGCCACCAGATGCACGACCGCCGAGCGAACCTTGGGCGGCGGGGTGAAGGCCTCGGGCGGCAGGTCCATCACGATGCGCGCCCGCGCACGCCATTGCGCCAGCACCGCAAGCCGCCCGTAGGCCTTGCCACCAGGCGCGGCCACGATGCGCTCTGCCACCTCACGCTGGAACATCAGCGTCATGCTTTCCCAGAACGGGGGCCAGGCGGGCGGCGAGAGCCAGCGCACCAGCAGTTCCGTGCCCACGTTGTAGGGCAGGTTCGCCACCACCTTCACCGGCGGCGCGAGCTGCGCGGCAACGTCGATCTCCAGCGCATCGCCCTCCACCACTTCCAGCCGTCCGGGGTAATGCGCGGCGATCTCTGCCAGTGCGGGCAGGCAGCGCGCGTCCTTCTCCACCGCCAGCACGCGGCGCGCGCCCTCGGCCAGCAGCGCTCGCGTGAGCCCGCCGGGGCCCGGCCCGACCTCCAGCACATCGGCGCGGCTGAGGTCTCCTGCGGCGCGGGCGATGCGCGCGGTCAGGTTGAGGTCGAGCAGGAAATTCTGCCCCAGCGCCTTGCGCGCCGAGAGCCCGTGCCGCGCGATCACCTCGCGCAGCGGCGGCAGGCCATCAAGCTGCGCCACGCCACGCACCTTCATCGTTCCGGAAATACTCCCCGCGCGGAGCGCATGACGCCAGTCCGCTCACCGTGCAACGCCCCGCGCCGCCGCCATCCGCGCCGCGAGCCTCAGCGCGGCAACGAGGCTCGACGCATCCGCCACGCCCCGTCCGGCAATGTCGAGCGCGGTGCCGTGGTCGGGCGAGGTGCGCACTAAGGGCAGGCCGAGCGTGACATTCACCCCGCCCGCGAAATCGAGCGTCTTGAGCGGGATCAGCGCCTGGTCGTGATACATCGCCACCACGGCGTCATGGCCGCTCTCGCCCGCATGCGGGTTGAGACCGGCCACGGCGATGCGCGGGCGGGGGATCCCGAAGTCGCGCACGAGTCCGGCATGGGTAATGCGGATTGTTTCCTCGATCAGCGCCGGAGAGACGAGCCCCGGCACCGCCGAGAGCGGCACATGCACGGTAGCGGGCACCACGCGCAGGGGCGGGTCCAGCGCCTCGGCGGCGAGCATCATCACCGGGTGCGCGCCGCCCCCCGCGAGATGCGCGAGATATTCGGTGTGGCCGGGAAAGGCGAAGCCCGCGCCCGACTTAAGCGCCGCCTTGTGGATCGGCAGCGTGCAGAGTGCGGCGGCCCGCCCGGCCTGCACCTCGGCCACCGCACGAGCGATCGCCTCGACCACCGCCCCGGCCTGGGCGGGTTGCGGCCGACCGGGAGTGGCGGGGCCGGGGAAGGGGAGGTGGAGCACCGGCAGCCCGTGCGCCATGGCCGCCGCCGCATCGTCCGGCAGGGCGATCCGCACCGGCGCCACCGGCCCGCCGCGCGCCGCGGCCTCGACATGACCGAGATCCGCTATGACGAAGAAGGGCAGGGCGCCGTCCATCGCCGCGCGCGCCTTGAGCGCGATCTCCACGCCGATCCCCGCAGGCTCGCCGCCCGAGACGGCGATCGGCAGCGGCCCGCCGCTCACAGTTCCTCGATCTCGGCGTTCGCGCGCAGCTCGGCCAGATGGTTGCGCGCATAGGACTCGATGCGCGTCGAGAAGAGTCGCAGGCGGAACTCGTCGGCGCCGCCTTCGCTCTCGGCGGCAGCGGCGGTCGTCCGGTTGCACAGCATCAGGAACATCAGCGCCGGGCCACCGGGTGCCTCGACCGCAGCGATCAGCGCCTGGTTCGGGTCGAGTCGTTCGAGGAAGTCCATCATGTCGGGGGCGATTTCCTCGCGTGCCAGGACCTTGCGCTCCACCAGATCCTCGGGGAACTGCTTCGCCACGCCGTAGAAATCGTCGCAGCGGTCGAGCCGCGCCTGCAGCGCGCGCGCGCGTTCGCGGTTCCCGGGGTTCTCGCCGCCGGGGAAGAGCACGCGCAGATACTCGGCGCTCTGCGTGACCGGACGCGCCGCTCCGGTCTCGCGCAGCCCGCGCAGCCGGAAGAGCGCAATGGCGTTGTCGAGCGGCACCGGCTCGGTCATCTCGCCGGGCTCCATGGTCAGCATCCGCGAGGCGAGCGCGGGCGGCAGGCTGGCGATCGGCACCCAGTCGATGTTGCCGCCGTTCTGTGCCGTGGCACTGACCGAATAGAAGCTCGCAGCCTCGGCAAACTCGTCGGCAGTGCGGATGGTCTGCGCCAGACGGTCGATCAGGATGCGGTTGCCCTCGGCCACCTCCGGCGTCATCGGCAGGATGATCTCGGAGAGCAGCACCGAGGCGCCGCCGCGATCGCCCGCGATCGCCATGGCGCGCTGGACCTCCTCGTCGGTCGGCCGCGAGCGCGCGCCGAAGAGCCCCTGCACCACGTTGCGCCAGCTCTCGCGCGCTCGGACGAATGCCTCGAAGGTCTCCGCCGCGATCCCCCGCTCGCCCAGAGCGGCGAGGAAGGCATCCAGATCGAGATTTGCGCGCCCGGCGAACTCGGTCATCGCCGTGCGCACGTCGTCGGGCGAGGCGACGACGTTGAAGCGGCGCGCCTGCTGCATCTGCAGTGCCTCGTCGATGAGCTGCGCGCGCGCTTCGCGCGTCAGATCGCCGGGCGTGTTGAGTACCTGCAGGAAACGCGCACGCTGCGCGATCTCGAAATGGGTGATGGCCGCGCTGTTCACCCGTATCGCGGGCGCGAACGGGGTGGTCTGGGCGCTCGCCGCCGTCGCGAGGGCGAATGCGAACAGCACGCAGAGAAGTTTCGGGATCATGGCGGCTCCGATGGTTTCCTGTCGATCGGCGCCCGGTCAGCCGTTGCAGCGGTTGAGCCTTGCGGCGCCGCCCTCCGCCTTGCTGCCGATGCCGGCAAGCGAGACCGAGAGGTTTATCGATGTGGATTTAGACACCTCGGAGGAAGATGTGAAGCGCCGCGTGGCCGAGAGATCCACCAGAATGCATTCGCTGCGGTAGACGATGCCGAGACCCGCGCGCGTGGTCTCGTCCTCGACCGGGTCGAACCGCCAGCTTGCCGTGGTCTGCCAGTTGGGCGTCAGCCAGTAGCCACCGCGTAGCCCCAGCTCGGACAGGTCGTCGGGCCGGAACTCCGCTGCGTCCTTGCGCAGCCAGACGAAGGTCGAATCGAGCCTTGCACGCTCGCCCGCGTAGCGCAGCCGCAGCTCGCCCTTCGATATATCCGCCTCGCCGCCGAAGATATCGCCGCTGAACACGCTGCGCGCTGTCATCGAGAGACCGGGCGCGAAGCCGAGGTGCAGCGAGGTTACCCAGTCGGAGCTTTCACCGGCAAGCCCGCTCGCGCGGGTGAACTGGCCCAGATCCTCCTCGCGCAGCACGCGCCCGGCGGCGAAGCCCAGCGTCCAGCCCGCCGCGTCAAAGCGCGTGTAGCTGACGCCGAGGTTGGCGCGCAGGCCGCGCTCGACCCCGTCGCGCCCGGTGAAGCGCGAGAGCGCGAAGAGGTTGGTCTCGTCGAACTCCACCGCGAGGCTGTCCTCGTTGGGCAGCGTGTCGCCGTCGTCGGGGCTCCAGACGAGTTGCGCCACCGGCTCGACGACATGGGCCGCGCCCGTGTCCTGGCGCTGAAAGGGCCAGCGCAGTTCGGCCCCGCCATAGGGCAGCGCGCGCGTCTCGGTGTCGTTGAAGGCGCTGTCCTGCCAGATGCGCCGCACGTCGAGCTGCCCGCCCGCGAGCGTGGTGAACACCACTCCTGTCGGCGCGATCCAGCTTCGCTGCCAGTCGCCGGAGACGCTGGCGGCGAGCGTGTCGCGCCCTGCCGGGCCATCGTTGCCGGAGGTGCGGATGCCGCCGAAGCTCTCGAAGGAGACGCTTGCCGCGCCGCCGACGAGCGCGGGCGTGAAGCGCTGCTCGAAGAAGGTGGCGGCGGTGCGGGTAAGCTGGGTCGAGTTGTTCTCGGAGTCGCGCAGCGTGTGGAAGAAGGTGAAGGCGCCTTCCACATGCTGGTCGCGTTGCGTGCGCCTGAGGCCGAGCGCACTGTCGAGCCGGTCCTTGTCGGTCACGTCATAGGTCAGCAGCACGCCCTCGTCCGAGACCGCCTCGAGGTCGAAATGCAGCTTGAAGTCCTGCGGCACGTCGAAGAGGCCCCGGGCGAAGATGAAGCCGCGCACGTCCTGGCTGGTGCGGTCGTCGTCCGCAATGAGACTGTTGACGTCGAAATCCCCCGCCGCGAAGCGCTGGCGGTAATCGGCGAAGAGCCCGAGCGCGTTGTCCACCGTCAGAAGTGGCGTGAGCGTAAGATCGGCGTGGTCACCCAGCGTTATGAAGAAGGGCAGTTTGAAGCCGGTGCCGAGATCGCCGGAGTTGACGAACTGCGGCGGCAGGAAGCCGGTGGCGCGATCGACCGACGGGTCGGGCGTCGAAAGCCAGGGAGAGTAGCCGATCGGCACGCCGAAGGCCTCGAAACGCGCGTGGCGGAAGTAGAGCCGCCGCGCCTCCCGGTCATGGATCACCTCGCGCGCGCGGATGCGCCAGATCGGCACGTCGCCTTCGTTGCAGATGCGGCACGACGACGCGACGGTGTTCTCCAGCCGCACATAGCGGCCCTCGATGCGTTCGGCGCGCCCTGCGGCGATCTGCAGCTGCCGGTCCAGCACCAGCCGCGCGCCGGTGAGGATGCCATCGCGCAAATCGCGCGTCAGTTCCGCCTGTTCGGCCAGCACCACGCTGCGCGCGCCATCGGAAAGCGTGATCGGACCCTCGATGGCGATCTGGTCGTTCGCCCGGTCGTAGGTGATGCGCCGCGCCGTCAGGTGGCGGCCCTCGTGAAAGACCTCGACGTTGCCCTCGGCTGTGATGCGCTGGCCGGTTTGGTCGAGCGTCATGCTGTCGGCGATCAGCGAGGCCGGTTTCTCGGGCAGGTCGCCCAGCGGCAGGTTCTGCGCCATCGGCGGCGGGGCGGCGAAGGCGAGCGCGGCCAGTGCGAGGGCTGCGGCCCCGCCCAGCATGCGTCCGCGCCTTTGCGGCATTCCCAGTCCCCCGTCGCGGGCCGTCACGCGGGCCGACAGTCCGGAGTGTTCCGGCGCCGGGGCGGCCCGTTGACGGCCTCTGCCCATTTATACCTATCTGCGGCAAAAGCCGGGGCGAGTAAACGGCTAATGACGCACACCGAGCTTGCCCGTTGGCAGGGGCGGAGAGGCGGGCTAGGCTGGCGGGGACCAGAGCGGGAGAGCGCGGATGCGCAGGGCAAGGAACGGAAACTGGGGCGGTGGCCCGGGGCGGGGGCTGTGCGCTCTGATCGCCGCATTGGCGCTGCTTGCGCTGCCTGCCGTCACTTCCGCCGAGCCCAGCCCGGCGGAGGGGCGCCTCTTCGACGCTGTGTCTCTCGATGCGCTGCTCGGCGTCATCCACGAGGAGAGCATGGTGCAGGGCCGCCAGCTCGCCGTCGACATGCAGATCGCGGAGCAAGGGGCGCTCGAGCTCCTGCTCGCGGGCGTCTATTCGCCCGCGCGGATGCGCCGCGTCTTCGCCGAGGGATTCGCCGGGCGCATGACCCCGGAAGAACTGGCCGACACGACCGAGTTCTTCGCCAGCCCGCTCGGCGTGCGCATCGTCGGGCTCGAGATCAGCGGGCGCGCGGCGCTGCTCGACCCGGAGGTGGAGGCTGCCAGCCGCGAGCGCGCCGCCACGGCGTCCGATGCCGAACCCGCCCGGCTTGCGCTCCTGCAACGGTTCATCGAGGTCAACGCGCTCGTCGATTCGAACGTCGTGGGCTCGATGAATGCGCAGTTCGCCTTCATGATGGGGCTTGCCAGCATCGCGGACACGCAGACCTCGCCGATGAGCGAGGACGAGGTTCTGGCCGATCTCTGGCAGCAGGAGCCCGAGATCCGTCGCACTTCGGTCGATTGGCTCGTCTCCTACCTGCTGCTCGCCTACGATCCGCTGTCGGATGCCGAACTGGAAGCCTATGTAGCCTTCTCGGAGAGCCCTGCCGGGCAGGCCTACAACCGCGCCGTCTTTGCCGCCTTCGACGCGCTCTTCGCGGAGTC
The DNA here is from genome assembly GCA_002842835.1 of Alphaproteobacteria bacterium HGW-Alphaproteobacteria-2. Taxonomy (GTDB): domain Bacteria; phylum Pseudomonadota; class Alphaproteobacteria; order Rhodobacterales; family Rhodobacteraceae; genus PHEG01. Next base: position 8,585 of record PHEG01000049.1, read on the forward strand.
CTGGGGGCGGCTCGGACGCGGATTTGCGCAGCTCATGGCGGGCGAGCGCCTGTAGTGCGCGCAGCGCGGGAGCGGTTGACATTCGCGCTGCGAGCGACGATAGAGCGGCCCAGCCGCGCGGGGTGACTGCCCCGCCGGTTTTCGTTTGTCAGCCCGCACGGCGGGCGCGCTGCCCGAGGCGCGAGACGGCATCAACGCCTGGAACGGTTTCCATTAGGATACCGGCGCCGGGGGCCACAGGGCGCGGGAGAGAAGGAAGAGACGATGTTCGCGGTGCTCAGGACCGGCGGCAAGCAGTATACGGTGCGCCCCGGCGACGTGCTGAAGATCGAGAAGCTGGCCGCCGAGGCCGGCGAGACGATCCAGTTCAACGAAATTCTCATGCTGGGCGGCGAGACCGCCATCCCCGGCACGCCGCTTGTCGCGGATGCCGCCGTGCAGGCGCAGGTGCTCGACCAGATCCGCGGCGAGAAGGTGATCCACTACGTCCGCCGCCGCCGCAAGCACTCGTCGCAGCGGCGCAAGGGCCATCGGCAATACCTGACCGTGGTGCGCGTGACCGACATCCTCGCCGAGGGTGCGGGCGCCTCCGGCGTCAAGGTTGCGGTGGGTGCCGGTTCGGCCCCGCGCGCGGCCGAGGCAGTGGCCCCGTTGGCGAAACCGGCCCGGAAGGCCGTGAAGGCAGAAGCCGCTGCGGCCCCCGCGATGGGCGCGCGGCCCGCGAACCTGCTCGATGCCGCGCGCGCGGGCGGCGCGGACGACCTGAAGAAAATCTCAGGCGTCGGGCCGAAGCTCGAGGGGCTGCTGAACGCCAGCGGCGTCTTCCACTACGACCAGATTGCTGCCTGGAGCGCGGACGAGATCGCCTACATGGACGACAAGCTGTCGTTCAAGGGCCGCATCGAGCGCGACGACTGGATCGGCCAGGCCAGGGCGCTGGCCGCAGGCAAGGCGAGGCGGTGGTTCCGGGCAACATCATCCTGCGCCAGCGCGGCACCAAGTGGTGGCCGGGCACCGGCGTGGGCATGGGCCGCGACCACACCATCTTCGCCACGGTGACAGGGTCGGTGACCTTCCGCGAGGGATTCAAGGGGCGTGTCTTCGTCTCCGTGACGCCCGTGGGGATCGCCGCGGAATAGGCCGGGCCGGACGGAAAGGCTGCGCGGGGTCGGCCGGGTGCCGACCCCGCTGCCATTTCGGGGATGTGAATTGCGCGGAACCTTGGCGATGCTTAACTGAAGCGCAACCGAACCGTGTGCAGAGGTCCGGAAATGGCCGGGTGGGCAAAGGCGCCCGGCAGGGAGGCAGACATGAAACTCGAGACAGTCGTGACACAACCGGTGATCGAGGGTGCGCGCATCCTTCTGCGCCCGCTGCGCCGCTCGGACGAGGGCATGATCGGCTTCTTCACCGCCGACCGGCGACTGGCCGAGATGACCGTGTCGATTCCCCACCCCCTGCCGCCCGGCGCGGCGGCGGCCTTCGTCGCCCGCGCCATGGCCGGCGAGCGTGCCGAGCATGTCTGGGCCATGGATGGCAGCGGCGACGGCCAGGCGGAGGTGATCGGCGTGATCTCGCTGCGCCCGGTCGAGCGCGCGCAGTCCGAGATCGCCTACTGGGTTGCGCCCGCCTTCTGGAACGCGGGCTACGCCTCGGAGGCGGTGCAGGCGATGGTGGCGGCCAACCCGCTCGGCAACACGCATTACTTCGCCAGCGTCTTCCAGGACAATCCGGCCTCGGCCCGGGTGCTGACCAACGCCGGCTTTGCCTATCTCGGCGATGCCGAGGCGTTCTGCGTGGCGCGCGGCGCCACCGTGCCCACCTGGACCTATTCGCGCAGGCTGTGACGCGCGCTTGAGCCCGCCCCGGGCTTCTGCGAAAGAGGGGCGGCGCGTGCGGGGGCTCTGCCCCCGTCCCCGCCTCCGCGGGGACTCCCCCGGAGTATTTCTGGAACGATGAAGCGCGGGCCGGGGCCATGGCCGGGCGTGCGAGGGCAGGGCGATGAAGTTTCTCGATCTGGCGCGGGTGAGCATCCGCTCGGGGGCGGGCGGCAAGGGCTGCGTGTCGTTCCGGCGCGAGAAATTCGTCGAGTTCGGCGGTCCCGACGGCGGCGACGGCGGCCGGGGCGGCGATGTCTGGGCCGAGGCGGTGGACGGGCTCAACACGCTGGTGGATTACCGCTATGCGCAGCATTTCCACGCGCAGAACGGCCAGCACGGCATGGGACGCCAGCGCAACGGAAAGAGCGGCGCGGATGTCGAGTTGCGCGTGCCGGTAGGCACCGAGATCCTCGAGGAGGACGGCGAGACGGTGCTCGCCGATCTAACCAGGCCAGGCCAGCGCGTGCTGCTGGCGAAGGGTGGCAACGGCGGCTTCGGCAACCTGCATTTCAAATCCTCGACGAACCAGGCGCCGCATCATGCCAACCCCGGCCAGCCGGGGGTGGAGCGCGAGATCTGGCTCAGGCTGAAGCTGATCGCCGATGCGGGGCTTGTGGGGCTGCCCAACGCGGGCAAGTCGACCTTCCTCGCCGCGGTGTCGAACGCGCGACCGAAGATCGCGGATTATCCCTTCACCACGCTTGTGCCCAATCTGGGAGTGGTCGGGGTGGACGGCGCCGAATTCGTGCTGGCCGACATCCCGGGATTGATCGAGGGTGCGCACGAGGGCAGGGGGATCGGCGACCGCTTCCTCGGCCATGTCGAGCGCTGCGCGGTGCTGCTGCATCTGGTTGACGGCACCGCGGAGGATGTGGCGGCGGATTACCGGACCATCGTCGCGGAACTCGCCGCCTATGGCCAGGGGCTGGCGCAGAAGCCGCGCGTGGTGGCGCTGAGCAAGGCCGACGCACTGGCACCCGAGGCACTGGCAGAACGGCGCGCCGCTCTCGCGGCGGCGCATGGAGGCGGGGTGCATGTGCTCTCGGCGGTAACGGGAGCGGGCGTGGCCGAGGTGCTGCGCACGCTCCGGTCCGGGATTGCCCGCGCGCGCGGCGGGGCGGCGGAGGAGGCCGCGCCATGGCGGCCCTGAACCCGCTGGAGGACGCGCGACGCGTGGTGGTCAAGGTGGGCTCGGCGCTCCTGGTCGAGGGCGGGCGGCTGAAGGGCGACTGGCTCGCGGGACTGGCCCAGGACGTGGCGGCGCTGCGCGCGGCGGGGCGCGACGTGGTGCTCGTATCCTCGGGGGCGATCGCGCTCGGGCGCGGGGTGCTGGGGCTGGCCCCGGGTGTGCTGGCGCTCGAGCAGAGCCAGGCGGCGGCGGCGGTGGGCCAGATCCGCCTCGCCCGCGCATGGGAGGAGGCGCTGGCGCCGCACGGGCTGGTGACCGCGCAGGTGCTTGTCACGCTTGAGGACAGCGCCGACCGGCGGCGTTATCTCAACTCGCGCAGCACGCTGGCAACGCTGCTTGGCTTTGGTGCGGTGCCGATCGTGAACGAGAACGACACCATCGCCACCGACGAGATCCGCTTTGGCGACAACGACCGGCTGGCGGCGCAGGTGGCGCTGATGTGCGGCGCCGACGTGCTTGTGCTGCTCTCGGACGTGGACGGCTTCTATTCCGCCGATCCGCGCCGCGACCCGGGCGCGCGGCGCTTCGAGACCGTCGCGCGCATCACGCCCGAGATCGAGGCGATGGCGGGTGAGGCGGGATCGGGGCTGTCGCGGGGCGGCATGAAGACGAAGCTCATGGCCGCCAAGACCGCCACGGCGGCGGGTTGCGCCATGGCGATCCTCCAGGGTGCGGTTGTGCGCCCGCTGGCGCGGCTGGCGGCGGGCGATGTTGCCTGCACCTGGTTTCTCGCCCAGGGCGATCCGATCACCGCGCGCAAGCACTGGATCGCGGGC
>PHEG01000550.1 GCA_002842835.1 Alphaproteobacteria bacterium HGW-Alphaproteobacteria-2
GCCTCGCGGATCGCGCGCGGCCCCAGCCTGGTGCCCGGGCGGTTCGTCACCGACTGGTCGAAGGGAACACCGGTGACAGCCAGATCGACGCCCGCCAGATCCTTGGTATAGGTCCGGCGCAGGAAGCTCGTCGCGCCGCCGAAGGTGTTCTCGTAGGCGAGCCCCTTGTAGCCCTTGCGCGTCAGCGCGGTGTCCACTTCCTTGTCCGCATCCGTCATCGCCATCAGCCGATCCTCACGCCTTCCTTAACCAGATCGTCGGTCACCCGCCGCATCGCGCGGCCCAGCTTGTCGGCCACCTCATCCACCTGATCGCGGCTGATGACAAGCGGCGGCGAGAGCACGTTGAGATGCCCCATAGGCCGCACGATCAGCCCCAGGTCCTCGGCGGCGTTCGAGATGCGCTTGCCCACGTTCGCCGCGTCGGGCAGCAGGCGCTTCGTCGCCTTGTCGGCCACGTTCTCGATACAGGCCATCAGCCCGCGCCCGCGCACGTCGCCCACCAGGGGCAGGTCGCCGAGCCGCGCCAGCGCCTGCTGGAAATAGCCGCCCACCTCGAGCGCATGTGCGAGCAGGTTCTCTCGCTGCATGATCTCGATATTCTTGAGCGCCGCCGCGCAGGCCACCGGATGGCCCGAATAGGTGTAGCCGGAGGCATACCAGCGGTCGCCCTCCATCGCCAGGCGGATGCGATCGGAGAAGATCACCGCGCCCAGCGGCTGGTAACCCGAGGTCAGCCCCTTGGCGGTGCAGATGATGTCGGGCTGCACCCCGAACGCATCGAGGCTGGCGAACCAGTGGCCGATGCGCCCCCAGCCGGTGACAACCTCGTCGGCGATGAAGAGGATCTCGTGGCGGCGGCAGACCTCGGCCATGCGGGGCAGATACCCCTCGGTCGGCACCACCACGCCCCCCGAAGCCTGAATCGGCTCGGCGAAGAAGGCGCCCACCCGCTCGGGGCCGACCTCGGCGATCTTCGCCTCGAACTCGGCAATCAGGTGGTCGGTGAACTCCGCCTCGCTCATGCCCTCCGGCGCGCGGTAGTAGAGCGGCGCCGAGACATGGTGGATGCCGTCGCTGCGATAGCGGAACTCCGGCACCCTGTCGCCCGGTCGCTTGCCCACCGACATCGCGATATAGGTGGAGCCGTGATAGGAGAGATCGCGCGCGATGACCTGGGTCTTTTCGGGCCGTCCCATGCAGGTCTGGTAG
>PHEG01000050.1 GCA_002842835.1 Alphaproteobacteria bacterium HGW-Alphaproteobacteria-2
CGTGAAGGCGGTGGGCGACGGATTCGCGCTCTCGGAGGCCTCCAACACGCCGGTGATGCTGATGGTGCGCATCCGTGCCTGCCATGTCACCGGCAGCTTTGCCTGCCGCGACAACCGCCCACCGCCGCTCTCGGTGCGCGACGCGCTGGCCGACCCACAGCGCGATTTCAGCCGGGTGGTGCTGCCGCCCATGTCCTATGCCCACGAGCAGGACAAGATCACGCGCCGCTGGCCCGCCGCCGAGGCATTCATCCGCGAGCACGGCCTCAACGAGCGCTTCGGCCCGGCTGAAGGCCGCGTGGGCATCGTGATGCAGGGTGGCATGTACAACGGCGTCATCCGCGCCCTGCAACGGCTGGGGCTTGCCGATCTCCATGGCGAGAGCGCGGTGCCGCTTCATGTGCTCAACGTCACCTACCCGCTGGTGCATGACGAGATGCTCGCGTTCTGCGCAGGCAAGGAGGCGGTGCTGATGGTCGAGGAAGGCCAGCCCGCGCTGATCGAAGACCAGATCGCCGCGATGCTCTACCGCGCGGGCGCGGCCGTGCGGCTGCATGGCAAGGACATGCTGCCGCGGGCCGGAGAATACACCGGGCAGGCGCTCTTCGACGGGCTGTCGTCCTTCCTGCGCGAGGCGGCGCCCGAGTTGCTGCCCGGGCAGGTGCGCGCGCCCAACGCGCCCGCCCCGCCCATCCCCGACCTCTCGAAGACGGTGCCCGCACGCCCGCCCGGCTTCTGCACCGGCTGCCCGGAGCGGCCGATCTTCGCTGCCATGAAACTCGTCGAGAAGGACCTCGGCCGCCACCAGGTCAGCGGCGACATCGGCTGCCATCTCTTCGGCGCGCTGCCGCCCTTCGAGATCGGCGGCCAGACCATGGGCTACGGGCTCGGCCCCGCCTCGAATGCCGCCTTCGACGGCGGCGGCGAGAAGCGCGCCATCTCGCTTCTGGGCGACGGCGGCTTCTGGCACAACGGGCTCTCGTCCTCGATCGGCAACATGGTGTTCAACAAGTCGGACTCGGTGGCGGTGATCATCGACAACTTCTATTCCGCTGCCACCGGCGGGCAGGACGTGCTCTCCTCGCGTGCCGAGAACGCCACCAAGGCCACCGGCCACCCGATCGCCAGGGCCCTGCGCGGCGTCGGCGTGGAATGGATTCGCGAGGTGGACCGCACCTATGACGTGGGGCGCATGCGCGAAGTGCTGCACGAGGCACTGACGACCGATCACAAGGGGCCCAAGGTGATCGTCGCCTCGTCGGAATGCATGCTCAACCGCCAGCGCCGCGAGAAACCGCAGCGCAGCGCGGCAATCCGCGCGGGCCGCCGGGTGGAGGTGCCACGCTTCGGCGTCGATGCCGACATATGCACCGGTGATCATGCCTGCATGCGGCTCTCGGGCTGCCCCTCGCTGAGCCTGAAGCGGCTCGACGACCCGCTGCGCGACGACCCGGTGGCGCATATCGACCAGAGCTGCGTGGGCTGCGGCAACTGCGGCGAGGTTCGCCGCCCGGCTGGCAGGCTTGATGCAGCGCCGCCGGGCCGCGCGGCGGCTTCATTTCGCGGAGGCAGGGCAATGAACGTGGTGCAGGATCTCGCACCCGATGCGCGGCGGGACGCCAGCCTCGACGGCATCATCAAGCTCGCCGTGCTCGCCGTGGGGGGGCAGGGCGGCGGCGTGCTGACGGGCTGGATCGAGGCGCTGGGGCGCGCGAACGGCCATGCCGTGCAGGCCACTTCGGTGGCGGGCGTGGCGCAGCGCACCGGCGCCACGATCTACTACATCGAGATGGCGCCCGAGACGGGCCGTGCCCCCGTCTTCGCCCTGGCGCCCGCGGCGGGCGACGTGGACATCCTGATTGCGGCGGAACTGATGGAGGCCGGGCGGGCGATCCTGCGCGGGTTCGTCACGCCCGACCGCACGCTGCTCATCGCCTCGACCCACCGGGCGCTGGCGGTGAGCGAGAAGACGGTACCCGGCGACGGCATCGCGGAGGCCGAGGAGGTGCGTGCCGCCGCCGAAGTGGCGGCCAGGCGCGCCATACTCGCCGATCTGGAGCGGCTGGCCGGCGAGAACGGCTCGGTGATCTCGGCCTCGCTCTTCGGCGCGCTGGCGGGGTCGGGCGCGCTGCCCTTTCCGCGGGCAGCCTTCGAAGACGCGATCCGCGCTTCAGGCAAGGGGGTGGAGGCGAGCCTGCGCGCCTTCGCCGCCGGGTTCGACGCGGCCGCATCGGGCGGCGCGGCCGCCGCCGTTTCCCCCACAGCGGCAACCCCTGCCCAACCAGCGCCACAAGGGCCCGAGCGTCTGGTGCGGGCCTGGCGCGCGCTCGAGGCACGCGCCCGCGCCCTGCCCGCGCCGGTGGCGGAGATGGCACTACCGGGCCTGCGCAAGGTGGTGGATTTCCAGGACACCGCCTATGGCGAGGAGTATCTCGACCGGGTGGAGGCAGTGTTCGCCCGCGACGAGGCGGAACACGCCCACGAACTGACCCGCGAGGCGGCGAAATACATCGCCAACGCCATGGCCTATGACGACGTGATCGGCGTGGCCGACCGCAAGACGCGCGCCGCCCGTTTCGCCCGCATCAGCCGCGAGATGGGCATGTCCGAGGGCAGCCTCATGGCGCTCACCGAATACCTGCACCCGCGCGCGGAAGAGATCGCGGGGCTTCTGCCCGCGCGGCTCGGCGCCTGGGTTGAAGCGCGGCCCGAACGCATGGCCCGGCTCGACCGGCTGGTGAACCGCGGGCGGCGGCTGCGCAGCGACAGGATCGCGGGATTCCTGCAACTCCATCTCGTGGCGGGGATGCGGGGCTGGCGGCGGCGCAACCGGCGCCACGCGGTGGAACGCGCGCATCTGGAGCACTGGCTGGCCGCGGCGCTGGCGCATCTGCCGCAGGATTACGCGCTGGCGGTCGAAATCATCCGCTGCCGCCGCCTGATCAAGGGCTATTCCGACACCCATGCGCGCGGCCTCTCGAAGTTCGACCGGGTCATGGCGGGGGCGGCGCTGGTCGCCGGCGGGCGCGAGAGCAGCCCGCCGGGCTGGCGCAGCACCTTGCCCTCCATCTCCAGCGCGACGAGGCGGCGTGCGACCTCGGCCGCGGGTTGGCCCGTGTCGCGTATGAGCCGGTCCTCGGGCACCGGGGCGGGCCCCAGCAGCGACAGGATACGCGCGGCGAGCCCGCCCGCGGGCAGGTGCGGCAGCGCCGCCACGGGTGCGGGCGCGGGTTGTTCCGCCCCGCTTGCGGCGACGGATCCGGCACCGGCAATGCGGGAGAGTGCCTCCAGCACATCGGCGGCGTCGCGCACCAGCGTGGCGCCGTCGCGGATCAGCATGTTGCAGCCCGCAGCGCGGGCATCCATCGGGTGGCCGGGCACCGCCATCACCTCGCGCCCCTGTTCGGCGGAGGTGCGCGCGGTGATCAGGCTCCCCGAACGCGCCGCGCCCTCCACCACCACCACCGCCTGCGCGAGGCCCGAGACCAGGCGGTTGCGCTGCGGGAAGTGGCGTGCCTGCGGCTGAAGGCCCATCGGCTGCTCCGAGAGGCGCAGCCCGTCGCGCGCGATCGCGGCGGCGAGTGCGCGGTTCTCCTCGGGGTAGATCACATCCACGCCCCCGGCCATCACCGCCAGCGTTCCGGTGGCGAGCGCCGCCTTGTGCGCCGCCGCGTCGATGCCGCGCGCGAGGCCCGAGACCACCGCGAAACCCGCCGCGCCCAGTCCCTCGGCCAGGTGTGCGGCCATGCGCAGCCCGAGGCTCGAGGCGTTGCGCGCCCCGATCAGCGCGACGGCCGGGCGCCCGGCAAGGCGCGCGTCGCCCAGCGCCCAGAGGAGCGGCGGCGCATCTTCGAGCCCGGCGAAGGCCACGGGCCAGCCCGGCTCGCCCTCGGCGATCAGCCGCGCACCCGCGCGCAGCCCGGCCTCGTATTCGCGCTTCGCGGCCTGCGCCGTGCACGCGGCATAGTCCGCCACTCCGGCGGCGGCAGCGATCGCGGGCAAGGCGGCAAGCGCGGCGGCGGCGGAGCCGTGCTCGGCCATCAGCCGCCGCCAGGTCTGCGGCCCCACGCGGCGCGAGCGCCACAGGCGCAGACGGTCGAGCCGCTCGGGCTCTGGCAGGAGTTCGGGCATCGGCAGCATCCCCGGGTCCGGGGGAGAATGGCTGCCGCAGGGTTAACGAATGGTGAAGCGGTTCAGCCCGCCGCAGCACCGCCCACGGTGAGACCGCCGATCAGAAGCGTCGGCTGGCCCACGCCCACCGGCACCCACTGCCCGGCCTTGCCGCAGGTGCCAATGCCAGGATCGAGCGCCATGTCGTTGCCCACCGCGCGGATCTTCTGCAATGCGGTGGCACCGTCGCCGATCAGCGTGGCGCCCCTCACCGGCGCGCCGATGCGCCCGTTCTTCACGCGGTAGGCCTCGGTGCAGGAAAAGACGAACTTGCCGTTGGTGATGTCCACCTGCCCGCCGCCGAAACCCACGGCATAAATTCCGTCCTTCAATTCGGCCAGCACGTCCTCGCGGCTGGCGCGGCCCGGCTCCATGAGGGTGTTGGTCATGCGCGGCATCGGCGCATGGGCGAAGCTCTCGCGCCGCCCGTTGCCAGTGGGCGTCACGCCCATGAGCCGCGCGTTCTGGCGGTCCTGCATCAGCCCCACGAGGATCCCGTCCTCGATCAGCACGGTGCGCGCGCTTGGCGTGCCCTCGTCGTCGATGGTGAGCGAGCCGCGCCTGTCGGGCAGCGTGCCGTCGTCCACCACCGTGACCCCCGGCGCGGCTATCCGCTGGCCCATGAGCCCGGCGAAGGCAGAGGTCCGCTTGCGGTTGAAATCGCCCTCCAGCCCGTGACCGATGGCCTCGTGCAGCAGGATGCCGGGCCAGCCCGAGCCCAGCACCACATCCATCTCGCCCGCCGGCGCGGGCTCGGCGGCGAGATTGACGCGTGCGATGCGCAGCGCCTCGCGCACCAGCCCCTGCCAGTGGCTGGGCTCCATCAGCGGGCCCAGCCCGTGCCGCCCGCCCGAGCCGGTGCCGCCACTCTCTCGCCGCCCGTTCTCCTCGACAATGACCGACACGTTGAGCCGCACGAGCGGGCGCAGATCGGCCAGGGCGCCCCCCTCGGGGCGCAGGATCGACACCTCCTGAAGCGAGGCCGCGAGCGTGGCCGAAACCTGAATCACCCGCGGATCGAGGCCGCGCGCATAGGCGTCGAGTTCGCGCAGCATCTCCACCTTGGCGGCGAAACCGGCATCCGCCACCGGGTCGGCATCGCCGTAGAGGCGGCGGTTGGTGGGCGCGGGAGGCGGCGCCAGCACCGCACCGCCCGCGCCCACGGCCAGACGCACCGTCTCGGCGGCGCGACGCAGCGCGGCTTCGCTGATGTCGGTGGCATGGGCATAACCGGTGGCTCCGCCCCGCACCGCACGCAGCCCGAAACCCTCGGCGGCATCGAAGCTCGCGGTCTTCAGCCGCCCGTCATCGAACACCAGGGTCTCGGCCCGGCGGCGTTCGAGAAACAACTCGCCATCCTCGCCGCCCGCCACCGCATCGCGCAGGACCGCGCGTGCGCGGTCCTCGTCGAGCGAGTCGCGGAAGGGCCGGAACGGGCCGGATTCGGCGGGGTGCGACATTTTGGCATTCCTTTCAAATCACGGGCGCGTTTGACTTGCGTCAAAGACCGGCTGCGTGCGCCTTGTCTCGCGCCTCACAATATGGTTTCTCCGGGCAGGGACACAACAGGGGGTGCCCGGCCCGGACCCATGCCGCGCCGACCGCCGCACACCCTGCGCAGAACAGGACAGATGCGATGACAGCGAAGCGCTTTCTCCTCGGCCTTGCCGTATTCGGCGCGACTGCCCTGCCGGGCATGGCGCAGCAGCTCGAAGCGATCGGCAAGCCGGTGCCCGGCGGGATGGGCTTCCAGCCTGCCGCAACCGAGCTGGCCCGCGACATCCACTGGCTCGACGGCATGATCAACGTGATCATCGCAGCAATCTGCCTTTTCGTGCTGGCGCTGATCGTGATCGTGATCGTCCGCTACAACCAGCGCGCCAACCCGAAGCCTGCGACCTTCACGCATCACTCGGCGATCGAGGTGACCTGGACCATCGTGCCGGTATTCATCCTCATCTTCATCGGCGCCTTCTCGCTGCCCGTGCTCTTCAAGCAGCAGCAGATTCCCGAGGGCGATGTGGTGATCAAGGCGACCGGCCATCAGTGGTACTGGTCCTATGAATACCCCGACCACGATGTCGCCTTCGACAGCTTCCTGCTGGCGAGGGAAGACCTGGCGGAGCACGGCTACAACGCCGACGAATACCTGCTCGCCACCGACACCGCCATGGTGGTGCCGGTGGGCAAGACCGTCGTGGTGCAGGTCACCGCATCGGACGTGATCCATTCCTGGACGATCCCGGCCTTCGGCGTGAAGCAGGACGCGGTCCCGGGTCGCCTGGCGCAACTCTGGTTCAAGGCCGAGAAGGAGGGCATCTATTTCGGCCAGTGTTCGGAGCTCTGTGGCAAGGATCACTCCTACATGCCGATCACCGTGAAGGTGGTCAGCGAGGCCGAGTATGACTCCTGGCTGGCCGAAGCCGTGGCCGCGAACGGCGCGGCGCCCGCCCCCACGCGCATCGCGCTGAACGACTGAATGCCAGGGCGGCGCACGCTGCCGCCCGAGCCGGAGGCACGATGAGCGACACCGCTGCCATATCCCCCCCGCGCGAAGCCGGTTTCGGCGACTATGTCGCGCTGCTCAAGCCGCGGGTGATGTCGCTCGTGGTGTTCACGGCATTGGCCGGGCTCGTCGTGGCGCCGGGAGCGCTGCACCCGATGCTGGGCTTCGCCGCGATTCTCTTCATCGCGCTCGGTGCGGGCGCTTCGGGGGCGCTCAACATGTGGTGGGACGCCGACATCGACGCGGTGATGCGCCGCACGGCACGCCGCCCGGTTCCCGGCGGGCTGGTGACGCCGGCCGAGGCGCGCGACATCGGCGTGGGGCTGTCGCTGCTGTCGGTCGCCATGCTCTATCTCGCCACCAACTGGGTGGCCGCCGCACTGCTGGCCTTCACGATCTTCTTCTACGCCGTCATCTACACGATGTGGCTGAAGCGCTGGACGCCGCAGAACATCGTCATCGGCGGTGCCGCCGGGGCCTTCCCGCCGGTGATCGGCTGGGCTGCCGCGACAGGCGGCATCGCGCCCGAGGCTGTCTGGATGTTCGCGCTCATCTTCCTGTGGACGCCGCCGCATTTCTGGGCGCTGGCGCTGTTCATGAAGGACGACTACTCGCGCGCCGGGGTGCCGATGCTGACGGTCACCCATGGCAGGGCCGAGACGCGGCGGCAGATCTGGCTCTACACCCTGGTGCTGGCCGCGGCGGCACTGGGCATCGGCTTCAGCGGCATCGGTGGGCCGGTCTATCTGGCGGTGGCCGCCCTGCTGAATGCGCGCTTCGTCTGGCATGGCTGGAAACTCAAGCGCCGCAGCGAGGCCGAGGCCGAGGCGGACGGCTATGCCGCCGAGAAGCGCTTCTTCCGGCTGTCGCTGTCGTATCTCTTCCTGCATTTCCTGGCGATGATGGCGCAGGCCTGGCTGGTGCGCGCCGGGCTGCCGGGGGGCTGGTGACATGGGCCTGAACCGCGAGCACGAGTTGCACGGGCGGCGCCGGGGGCGCAACCTTGGTGTGGCGGTGGCGCTCGGGGCCTTCGTGCTCATCGTCTTCGGCATCACCATCGCCAAGCTCTCGAACGGTCAGATGATCGAGGGTTTCGACCATGCGTTGCGCCCGTCCCTCCTGCCGCAGGAGGAAGCGCGATGACCGCCAACCGCCGCGTGGTGCTCTGGTCGCTGGGGCTCGTGGGGTTCATGGGCGCGCTCTCCTTCGCCGCCGTCCCGCTCTACGACTGGTTCTGCCGTGTCACCGGCTACGGGGGCACCACCACGGTGGCCGCTGCCCCGGGCGGCAAGGTGCTGGAGCAAACCATTCGGGTGCGCTTCGACGCCTCGCTCGAACGCGACATGCCGTGGCGCTTCCGCCCCATGCAGCGCGAGGTGACGCTGAAGCTCGGCGAGCAGGCGCTGGTCTTCTACGAAGCCCACAACCCGACAGACCGGCCCGTGGCCGGGACCGCGAGCTTCAACGTCACGCCCTACGCGGCGGGCAGCTATTTCGCGAAGATCGAATGCTTCTGCTTCACCGAACAGGTGCTCGCCCCCGGCGAGCGGGTGGAGATGCCGGTCAGCTTCTTCGTCGATCCCGCGATCCTGGCGGACCGCGAGGGCAAGTTCGTGCACACCATCACGCTCAGCTACACCTTCCACGAGACGCCGCTGCCCGATGGGCATGCAGCGATCGGACCCGACGACAAGCCCGCAAGGGCCGTGCCAAGCGAGGGATGAACCATGGCGCATGAGAAGAACCACGACTACCACATCCTGAACCCCAGCATCTGGCCCTTTCTCGGGGCCCTTGGGGCCTTCATCATGCTCTTCGGCGCGGTGCTCATGATCTCGCCCAATGCCGAGATGAGCCAACCATGGATGTTTCTCGCAGGCCTCGTGATGGTGCTCTACGTGATGTTCGGCTGGTGGTCGGACGTGGTGGCCGAAAGCCACGCGGGCGATCACACGCCGGTCGTGCGCATCGGGCTGCGCTACGGCTTCATCCTGTTCATCACGTCCGAGGTGATGTTCTTCCTCGCCTGGTTCTGGACCTTCTTCAAGCACGCGCTCTACCCGATGCACCCCGACGGTCTCAGCCCGATCGTGGAGGGTGCCTGGCCGCCCGCGGGGATCGAGGTCTTCGACCCATGGCACCTGCCGCTGATCAACACGCTGATCCTGCTCTGCTCGGGCGCGGCCGCGACCTGGGCGCACCATGCGCTGGTGCACGAGAACAACCGCCGCGACATGGCCAACGGGCTGGCGCTGGCCATCGTGCTGGGCGTGTTCTTCACCATCCTGCAGGCCTACGAGTACAGCCACGCGGGCTTCGGCTTCTCGGGCAACATCTATGGCGCCAGCTTCTTCATGGCGACGGGCTTTCACGGCGCGCATGTGATCATCGG
>PHEG01000551.1 GCA_002842835.1 Alphaproteobacteria bacterium HGW-Alphaproteobacteria-2
CTCCACCTCTGTCATGCGATGCCCTCCGCCTTGAGTGCCGCCTCGATGCGCGGCACGTCCTCGGGGTTGTTCAGCTCCCAGAAGTCGCGCCCGTGCGCCTCGACCTCGACGCAGCGTATCGCCATGCCGTTGGCGAGGAAACGGAGCTGTTCGAGCCCCTCCAGCGTCTCCAGCTCCGACACCCCCCAGCGGCCATAGGCGGCGAGTGCGGCAGGCGTGTAGGCATAGACGCCGACATGGTGGAAGACCGGCACCGCCTCGCCCGGGGCGTAGCGCCGCCCGGTGAAGGGGATCACCTCCTTGGAGAAGTAGAGCGCGTCGCCGCGTGTATCGAAGACTGCGGTGGTGCCGCCTACGCGGCCTGCCGCGCGGTCGTCGAGGAAGCGGGCATGCGCCTCGGGAGTGCAGCGCAGCACGGGGGTGGCCACATCGACGCCCGGCCCCATGGCCGCGATCAGCGCCTCGACGAACCAGGGCGGCGTGAGCGGCGCGTCGCCCTGCAGGTTGACCGCCACGCGCGGCGCAAACCCGAGCCGCGAGAGCGCGTCGGTGCAGCGCTCCGTGCCGTTGGCGCAGTCGGATGATGTCATGACCACCTCGGCGCCGAAGCGGCGTGTCTCGGCGGCAATGCGTTCGTCATCGGTGGCGACGAGAACGGCATCGACACCCCGCACCGCCATCGCCGCGCGCCAGGAGCGCTCGATGAGCGTCTTCTCGTCACCGAAGGCACCCGCCAGCGGCGCGAGCGGCTTGCCCGGGAAGCGCGTCGAGCCATAGCGTGCGGGGATCAGGATCACGGTCTCGGGGCTGGGCATGGGTATCTCCGGCGTTCCCGGCCCTGCTTAGCCGTGCCCGGCGCGGGTCACAAGCGGGTCAGCTGGATGCAAAATGCAGTGGAATTGCGCGTAATCCGTGTTATTCCACCGAGCCAGGGAGGAAACGCAAGCGAATGCAGGATTTCTCGTCGATATTTGCGGCGGCGTTCGGCCTCATCGCCTCGGGCGATGCCGACCTGCTGGAGATCGTCGGCCTGTCACTGCGCGTCACGCTCACTGCGGTGGCGATGGCGTGCCTCATCGGTCTGCCGCTGGGCGCCATGGTTGGAGCCTTCCGCTTTCCCGGGCGCGGGGCGGTAACGCTGTTGCTGAATGCGCTGATGGGGCTGCCGCCCGTCTTCGTGGGGCTGCTCGTCTATGTGATGCTC
>PHEG01000051.1 GCA_002842835.1 Alphaproteobacteria bacterium HGW-Alphaproteobacteria-2
GCCGATTACATCGAGACCGGCAAGGTGCGGTTCGTCTACCGCGAGGTCTTCTTCGACCGTCCCGGCCTCTGGGCCGCGATGGTGGCCCGCTGCGGCGGCACGGAGCGCTACTTCGGCATCGCCGATCTGATCTACAAGGGCCAGGCGAACTGGGTGCGCGGCAATACCCCCGCCGAGGTGGCCGACAACTTGCGCCGCATCGGGCGCACCGCCGGGCTCTCGGCGGATGAACTGGAAGCCTGCCTCACCAATGCCGACCTCGCGCGCGGCCTCGTCGCCCGCTACGAGCAGCAATCGGCCGAACACGGCATCAACTCGACGCCCAGCTTCGTCATCGACGGCACGAAATACGGAAACATGAGCTTCGATGATTTCGCCGCGATCATCGACAAGCGTCTCGGGGTCTGAGCCATTGGCCGAGGCGCCGCTCGCCGGGCTGAAAGTCATCGAACTCGCCCGCATCCTGGCCGGCCCCTGGGCGGGCCAGATGCTGGCAGATCTCGGCGCCGAGGTGATCAAGGTTGAGGCGCCGGAGGGCGACGACACCCGCCGCTGGGGCCCGCCCTTCGTGACCCGCGAGGGCGATGTCTCGGCCGCCTATTTCCACGGCACCAATCGCGGCAAGGCGTCGGTCACGGTGGATTTCCGCACGCCCGAGGGCCAGGCGCAGGTGCGTGCACTGGTGCGCGAGGCCGACATCCTGATCGAGAACTTCAAGCTGGGGGGGCTGGCGAAATACGGGCTCGACTACGACAGCCTGCGCGAACTCAACCCGCGACTTATCTACTGCTCGATCACCGGCTTCGGCCAGACCGGCCCTTATGCCCATCGCGCGGGCTACGACTACATCATCCAGGGCATGTCGGGGCTGATGAGCGTCACCGGCGCGCCCGAGGGCCAGCCGCAGAAGGTGGGCGTGGCGGTTACCGACATCTTCACCGGCGTCTATGCGGTGGCGGGCATCCTCGCCGCGCTGCACCAGCGCGGCCGCAGCGGGCGTGGTCAGCACATCGACATGGCGCTGCTCGACGTCGCCACAGCGATCATGGCCAACCAGGCGATGAACTACCTCGTCACCGGCGAGGCGCCGCAGCGCATCGGCAACGCGCATCAGAACCTCACCCCCTACCAGGTGTTCGACTGCGCCGACGGCTGGATCATCATCGCCACCGGCAACGACGCGCAATATCGCCGCCTTTGCACGCTCTTGCGGCTCGACGCGCTGGCCGACGCGCCCGAATACCGCAGCAACGCCGAGCGCATCGCCAACCGCGATACGCTGACCCGGGCGCTGACCGCCGCGACCCGGCAATGGAGCAAGGCTGACCTGTTGGCCGCCTGCGAGGCCGAGGGCGTGCCCGCCGGGCCGATCAACGATCTGGCCGAGGTCTTCGCCGACCCGCAGATCGTGGCGCGCGGGTTGAAGCTGGGTCCCTCGCCGAAGCTGGGCGAGGACAACGACCGGCTGTTGCCGCCCCTCACCGGCAAAGCCTGACCTCACGGGGTTGCAACCGCCGCCCACTTGCCCATTATGCGCAGCGTGGGCGGGTGTAGCTCAATGGTAGAGCAGAAGCCTTCCAAGCTTATGACGAGGGTTCGATTCCCTTCACCCGCTCCAGCCGCACCTCAGCCTCCGCCGATCAGCACCCCGGCCGCGAACACCAGCGCGCCGCCGAGAACGATCTGGAAGGTGGCGCGCAGGAAGGGTGTGTCCATGAAGCGGTTCTGGATCCACACGATCGCCCAGAGCTCGACGAAGACGACGGCGATTGCGATGCTCGTCGCCGTCCAGAAATCCGCGATCAGATAGGGCAGCGCGTGGCCCAGCCCGCCGATTGTCGTCATGATGCCGCTGGCGAAGCCCCGCTTCAACGGCGAGCCGCGCCCGGAAAGCTCGCCATCGTCCGAGGCCGCCTCGGTGAAGCCCATCGATATGCCCGCGCCGACCGAGGCCGCCAGCCCCACCAGCAGCGTGGTGTGGGTGTCCTGCGTCGCGAAGGCGGTGGCGAAGATGGGCGCCAGGGTGGAGACCGAGCCATCCATCAGCCCGGCCAGCCCCGGCTGCACCCAGGTCAGGATGAACTGCCGCTTCGCGATCNNGTGCGCGCGGCGGCGCGGCGGTAGAACTCGGCCGCATCGCGCTCCATCATCGCCGCCTCGTCGCGGATGCGTTCGATCCCGAGGTTCTCCACCAGCCAGACCGGGCGGCGGGCGTAATAGCCCGCAACGTGCTCGCGCCGGATCAGCGGGATGACATCGCCGAAGCGGCGCTTGTGCAGCGTGATCAGGCGCTGGCGATGAAGGTCTTCCTCCTTCGCCATATCCTCGAAGAAATCGGATGAGGCAGGGAAGTCGGCGCGCAACCTCTCGGCGTAGCTCCGGTAGATGCGTGCATCGTCCTCCTCGGACGAGATCGCCAGCGCCAGCACCTCCTGCTCGCTCAGATCGGAAAAACGGCGTCGCAGGCCGAGGCCGGGTATCATGCCTTCATCCCTCGAATTTTTAGAACAATTCCAGGTTAACCGGTTCGGCGCCCGATGCAAGCGGCGCGCTTGCTCCGCCGCGCCCGGCGCCGCTAGAGTGTGCGGCGGAGGGGTGCCCATGCCCATGGCGGCCACCGAGATAAAGCGCGGACGCAAGTTCGATCAGGTGCTCGCCGGCGCGCGGGAGGTTTTCCTGCGCGACGGCTTCGATGGCGCCAGCATGGACGAGATCGCCCGTGTGGCGGGCGTCTCCAAGGCCACGCTCTACAGCTATTTCGCCGACAAGCGGCTGCTCTTCCAGGAGGTGGCGCGCCTCGAATGCAACCGCCAGGCCGCCGAGGCACAGGCGGTGATCGGCACCGACGCGCCGCCCGAGGTGGCGCTGCCGCAGATCGCGCGCCGCGTGGTGGCCTTCGTGCTGTCGGATTTCGGTTTCGACATCTACCGCATCAGCGTTGCCGAGTCCGACCGCTTCCCGGAACTCGGAAGGCGCTTCTACGATTCCGGCCCGGCGCTGCTGCGGGCGCTGCTCAACGACTATTTCACCGCCGCCATTGCGCGCGGCGAGCTCGCGATCGACGACATCGACCTCGCCGCCGACCAGTTTGCCGAGCTCTGCAAGGCCGATCTCTTTCCGCGGCGCATCTGCGGCGTGGGCAGCCGCCCGAACGAGGCCGAGATCGCGCGCGTAGTCAACGGGGCGGTGGCGATGTTCCTCGCACGCTACGCCACGCGCATTCAGACCCGCGGCGGCAGCGGCAGGCTGGCCTCGTTGTAGGGCTGCCAGTCCTCGATGTCGGGGTAGTATTTCCGCCGCCAAGCGCGTACGCGCGGGTTCATCCGCTGCCGCCAGAGCGGCGGGATCATCGCCAGCACGGTCATCGCCGGATAGCCCTGCGGAAGCTGCGGCGCGGCGTCCTCGTCGTGGTTCTGCAACAGCGGAAAGCGCCGGTCGGGCTTGAAGTGATGGTCGGAATGGCGCTGGAGGTTGATGAGAAACCAGTTGGAAACTGTCTGCGCCGCGTTCCAGCTATGGTGCGGGCGCACCGGCTCGTATTTCCCCTCGCCGAGGTGGCGCCGCGTCAGCCCGTAATGCTCGACATAGTTCACCAGTTCGAGCTGCCAGACGGCGACCAGCGCCTGCCATGCGAAGAGCGCCAGCCCCTGCCAGCCGCCGATGGCGTAGGCGAGGGCCAGAAACCCGCCCTGCAACGCCCAATAGCGCCAGAACGGGTTGGAGCGATGCCACCATGGCAGGCCGCGCCGCGCCAGTTGCAGCCGCTCGGCCCGGAAGGCCGAACGCAGGCATTGCCGAAGCACGCGCGGGAAGAAGCGGTGGAAGCCCTCGTTGTAGCGCGCGGTGACCGGATCGCGCGGCGTGCCTACCCAGGAGTGGTGCACCAGCAGATGCTCCGACCGGAAATGGCCGTAGAGAGCCATGGCCATCAGCAGATCGCCCAGCCAGCGCTCGCCCCGGTTCTTCTGGTGCATCAGCTCATGCGCGTAGTTGATCCCCACCGCGCCCGAAAGCACACCCACCCCGAAGAAGAGCCCCAGCTTCTCCCAGCCGGTCAGCATGGCCGGGCCGGTGGCCCACCAGATCATGCCGAAGATCGCCGCAAACTGCACGAAGGGCCAGATCAGCGTGACGAGGCGATACCAGACTAGGGCCGCCTCGGGGGTGGCCGGATCGGGGTTCTCCGTGTTGCGCCCGGCCAGGGCATCCGCCGCCGCCATCACACCCCAGCCATAGAGCGGCACGGCCAGCACCCACCAGCCGCCCAGCACGGCGGCAAGCAGCAGCACCGGCACGAGGCTGAGCGACAGCCAGAACGGCAGCGCGTGGGACAGCTTGCCGATGTCGGTCGCGGCGATGCTCATGGCGCGCTCCACTCGATCCGCGCGCGAGGTTACGTCCGCCGCGTTCGTCGGGCAAGCGGCGGGCTGACGCGGGCTCAGAAGCTGAGGTGCAGGTTCAACGACCCCACAAGCTGGCCCTCGGGCTGACCCTCGAACTCACGCCCGAGCCAGGTGATGCCATAGAACATCGAGCCGAAACCCCAGTCGAGTTGGAGCCCGCCGCGCAACCGCTCACGCACGTCGCGCTTCTCGACCGCCGGACTGCGCGACAGGAAACGGCTGTCGTGCACATAGGCCACATCGCCGCCCACCAGCAGGGAAAGCCCCGCACCCCCTTCGTCCTGGATGCCCGAGAAGCGCTGCCCGCTGACCGGATCGCGCAGCCGGAGCCCGCCCAGCCCGAAGCGCCCGAAGGTGATGTCCGCGCCCACGCGCGCGAAGGTCTCGGCGCCCGCCTGCGCCTCGACGAAGGGTCGCACGCGCAGGTTGGTGCGCCCGGCGATCCGGAACTCCCGGCCGACCTCGGCCCGCGCCGTGGGGTAGAAGCTGTTGCCGATCTGCGTGCGGTCCGCCCGCGGGTTCGTCGCACCGAAGAGCTCGTGCGTGAAGTCCTGGAAGTCGTCGAGCCCGGTCTGCGGGCCGGTGATCACCAGATCGGCGCCCAGCGATACCTCCGTGCCAAGGAAGCCGAAATGGGTATGCACCCCCGGCGCGAGGATGCCGACATAGCGCCGGTCGTTGAGCGGCACCGGACGGGCGAGATTCGAGGGGGCGATGATTTCGGCACGCAGGCGGAACTCCAGCACCTGACCGATGCCTTCGGGCAGGCTGCCCTGCCATTCGCGCCCGTGCAGCACGCTGATCTGGTAGGAGCCGGTGCGCCAGCGGTCCTGCGCCGCGGCGAGCCCGTCGTTGTTGAAGAGATGGCCGTAGCCAAGCAAGCCGCGCTCCTGCGCAGCGGCACTGCCCATCATGCCGATCAGCACTGCGATGGCCAGCGCGACCCGCGAATTTCTGCCCATGTTCTGCCTGCCCCATTCCGGTTCTTGCCGCCTGAGTGACGGCGGATCACGGCAACTTTTTGGCAAGATGCGGGTTATAGTCCGCGATCGGGAAATATCCCCGGGGTCAGGCGAGCCGCGCGAGCGCACCCGGCTCCCAGCCGGGGTGCAGCGCGCCGTCCGCCGTGCGGATGACCGGACGGCGCATCAGTGCCGGGTGGGCGGCCAGCAACTCCGACGCGGGGCGTGCGCGCGCGGCCTCGGGGAGAGCACGCCAGGTGGTCGAGCGGCGGTTGACCAGCGCCTCGCCGAAGGCGGCGAGGAAGGCGGCAATCTCCTCGGGCGAAAGCGGCTCGGCGCGGATGTCGCGCAGCGCCACCTCGTGCCCCGCCGCCGCAAGCACCCGCGCGGCCTTGCGGCAGGTGTCGCAGGTCTTCAGGCCCAGGACGATCATCGGGGGATCAATGAGGGTGGCGGGTGTCGTGCTTGCCGAAGGTGCTCTCCAGCACGCGGCGCAGCTTGGCGGTGGCACCCTTCAGCGCGGCCTCCACGCTCGCCGCCGTCTCGGTGACCGAGAGCGGCTGCAGCCCCTCGGGGCGGGCCTCCATCGCGCAGCGGATGTCGTCGGGGCCGCCCTTGTGGCCGTTCACGTCCTGCAGGTGCACCTCGACGCGGGTCAGCCGCCCGGCGAGGCTGCCGAGCCCGGCGGTGACAATGCCCCGGGCGATCTCGGCCATGCGGTCGTCGCCGTGGATGTTGCGGTCGGTGTTGAGCTGGATCTGCACGGGGCCCTCCTCGTCTGCGCCTTGGATGGTCCTATGCACCGGGGGAGGGGGGTTCAAGGGGCGAGGGCGCGCAGCCATGCGGCCAAGTCTGCCTCGTCGGTGGCCCCCTGCGCCACGCGCAGGATCATGCCGCCCACGTCTTCGGTCCGCCAGGCGATCTCGATGCCATGCAGGGTGAGGCAGGCGTCCATCGCCTGATACGCAGTGTGCAGGTTCGCTTCGTTGAAGCAATGCCCGCGCGCGATGGCCACGGCATAGGCGGCGGCCAGATCGCAGGCATCGGCCACCATGCCGTAGGCGAGGCGGTTCTCGACCCGGGCGAGCGCCCCTTCGAGCGACTTGTCGCGCGCGCGGCCCGGCAATTGGCCGGGGTTGAGCACCGCGTCATGGATCGCCTCGACCAGATCGGCGGACAGGAGGACGAAACTCATTTGTCCTTCAGGTAGCCGAGCACCGGCTGCACCCGCACGCGCGAGGCTTCCAGATGCGCCATCACCCCGTCGCGGGTGGCGTAGCGGCGGGCCTCGGGGGGCTGCACCGCCTCGGCGGGGACGAGATAGCCGACGAGAGCGGAATTCTTCAGGATCGCCACGGGCTGCCCGCCCGCGCGCTCCAGCACCTTGTGGGGTTCGCGCAGCTCGGTCATCGTGGCGATATGCTGGGTCAGCAGGCGGGTCATGGCGGGGCCTCCGGCAGGGGCGTGGATTGAAGTACATACCGGAGCGGGCATTTCGGGAAGGGGCCGTAGGGCGGGCAATGATCGCCCAACTTACGGTTGCTGACGACGGTTGCCTTGATTCCTTCTGGGCGGAATAGGCGCTTTCGCGTGAGCGAAAAGCGCTTGAATGTCAGAATCAAGTTCAAGTTGCTCCAAACTATGAATGCACTTCAACCCGACACCAAGAACATTGCCGCGAGCGTCTGACGCAAATCTAGATACGATCTCAGTAAAATACCTTGGCTCAGGAATTCCATAATTACTTTTTGACTTGTTGGAGCACTGGTACACCGCGTGCGAAACGAAATCAGCAATATCCAGCAGATCAACCTCTTCTTTCCTGCGCGTTGTGATAAAGGAAGGGTTCAATATTGAAAGGCTCTTGGACTGAGAATATATTGGCCTCTCCCTCACCTTCGCTACGTATCGAATCATTCGATCATAGTCGTGGTTGCGCTCCTCAAAAATCACTTTGATTTCATCCTCGCTCACTCCTTGCCTGCCAAGATAATCGCAAATGCGCTCCAAAAGGTAGACGGCACACTTATTATAGAATTTTTGCGAGTCTGAATTTATAGTGCTTTTGTAATCACCTAAAGTCGCCTTATTGGAAATTACTGAAAAAAACCGCACCGGGAGATTCTTGAGGCATCGCGCAAAATATACTTTTTCATAATGCCCCAAATCTGTAGCGTGCTGCCAGCTCCTCTTGCCAATATCATCCCGAAATTTCGCCAGTTTTTCCTTTGCAAGAATTTCCGACTCGGCCTGAAAGACCGATGCTCCCAAAACGAAATACGGTGATGCGCCGGGCTGAGATTCAGCGCGAACACGTCTAATGCCAGCATCACCGCTTTCGTCAATATACACTGAAAACGGCAACGGTTCGCTCCATAACACTCATTATTCGCGCATCACCCCCTCAAACTCCCGCCACTCGCGCGCGCTCATCCCGCTCGTCTCCTGCGTCACCTTCTCACCCTTGAGCATACGCCGCAGGCAGTCGATCGCCTGCCGGGAGAGTTGCGTGCCGCCCATGCGGTAGTCCTGATACGCCCCCCAGGCGAGCGGCACCCAGTCGGCCACCAGCCGGGCGATCGTCTCGGCATAGACGCGGATCTCGTATTGCGCATGCGCGTCGGCCCGCAGGTGCAGGAAGTGGAAGAGGTTGTGCAGGTCGGTCTTCCAGTACCATTGCGTGTAGATGCTGGCGGGCAGGTTCATCCGCGCGAGCTCGCGCGCCAGCCCCTGCTTGCCCTCGGTGCTCAGCATCTCCTCGTAATGGTCGTAGGCGCGCGCGGCGTCGCCCTTGAGAATGTCCAGCACGCGCGCGGCCTCGGCCCCCTCGAGGGTCGCGCCGCGGCCCTGGTTGTTCACATCGGACTGCGCGGCCAGATGCTCCGGCGCGGGGGTGTAGAACTCGCGGTCGAGGATCGAGTAGCGGGCCGAGTATTCGTTGACGTTGGCGGTGCGGTGCCGGATCCACTGCCGCGCCACGAAGATCAGCCCCTCGTCGTTGCTCACCTTCCGCGTGCCCGCGCCATAGCTGACCCGCGCCGCCTGGACGATGGCGGCATCGTCGCCCATGTAGTCGATCACGCGCACGAAGCCGTGGTCGAGCACCGGATGGGCCAGGTAGAGGTGCCGCTCGATGCCGTCGGCCACCGCGCGCAGGGTCTGGCGGGGGGTCGCGCGCTGCTGGTCGATCTCGGCCTGTTGTTCCGGCGTCAGCGGCATATCCTGTCTCCTGGAGGCATGGATTCGTCAGCCTATATCTTGCGGGAAAAGACAGAAGGGACACAAGATGAAGATTCGCTATCTCCACACCATGTTGCGGGTGAAGGATCTGGACGCCACCATCGCCTTCTTCCGCCTGCTGGGGCTGGAGGAGACCCGCCGGATGGAAAGCGAGGCCGGGCGCTTCACGCTGGTCTTCCTCTCGCCGCCGGGGCAGCCCGAGACCCCGGTGGAACTGACGTATAACTGGGACGGCGACGCGGGCCTGCCCTCGGACAGTCGGCATTTCGGCCACCTGGCCTACGAGGTCGAGGACATCTACGCCATCTGCCGCCACCTGATGGAGAACGGCATCACCATCAACCGCCCGCCGCGCGACGGGCGCATGGCCTTCGTGCGCTCGCCCGACAACGCCTCGGTGGAACTCCTGCAGGCGGGCGAGCCGCTGGCGCCCGCCGAACCCTGGGCGAGCATGGGCAACACGGGGCACTGGTGAGGGGCGCGCTGGCACTGGGGCTGATGGCGCTGCCCGGCGCGGCGCAGGCCGAGTGCTTCCTCGCGCTGGCGCTGGCGCTCGACGTCTCGGCCTCGGTGGACGCGCGCGAATACGCGCTGCAACGCGACGGCACGGCGGCGGCGCTGCTGGCACCCGAGGTGCAGCGTGCGATGTTCGCCCGCCCCGGCGCCTGGCTGGCGCTGGCCGTCTACGAGTGGTCGGGGCGCTGGCAGCAGGGCCTCGTGCTCGACTGGCAGGAGATCCGCACGCCCGAGGATCTGGCCGCCGCGGCCGCCAGCGTAGCGGCGGCGAAGCGCAGCTTCTCGGAGTTTCCCACCGCGGTGGGCTATGCGCTGGGCCATGGCGCGGGGCTTCTGGAGCGCGCCCCTCCCTGCATCGAGCGCAAGATCGACATCTCTGGCGACGGCATCAACAACGAGGGCTTCAGCCCCGGCCTCGCCTACCGGCATTTCGATTTCGAGGGCATCACGGTGAACGGGCTGGTGATCGAGGGAGGCAACGAGCGGGTGACGGATTTCTATCGCATGGAAGTCATCCGCGGCCCCGGCGCCTTCGTCGAGATCACCCCCGACTACGAGGGTTTCGAAACCGCGATGCGCCGCAAGCTGGTGCGCGAGATCGGCGTGGTGCTGCTGGGGTCGGCGGATGGCGCGCGCTAGCCGCCTCGCCGCGCTGGCACTGGCCGGGGCGTTGGCCCCGGCCGCGGCGCAGGCTTGCAGCCTGGCGCTGGTGCTGGCGCTCGATGTCTCGGCCTCCGTCGATGTGCGCGAATACCGCATGCAGACGGGCGGGCTGGCCGCGGCACTGCGCACGCCGCTGATCGCCGAGGCGCTGATGGGCCGCGGCGGCGCGGGGCCGGTGGCGCTCGCCGCCTTCGAGTGGTCGGGGCCCTCGGCGCAGGCGCCGGTGCTCGACTGGCTGGTGATCGACAGCCCCGCCCGGCTCGCGCAGGCCGCGGCCACCATAGCCGCCCATGCCCGGCAGGTGCCCCCGGGATCGACGGCGATAGGCGCGGCCATCGCCCATGCCGGGCGGCTGCTCGCCCGCAACCCGGGTTGCGCGGCTCAGGCCATCGACATCTCGAGCGACGGCATGAACAACGCGGGTCCCGCCCCGCGCGCCGCCGCCGCGCGCCTGCCCCGGGTGACGATCAACGCCCTGGTCATCGGCGGCGACCTGATCCTAGACCACGCGCCCTATGTGCCCGGCGACGGCGTGCTCTCGGGCTGGTTCCGCGAGAACGTCATCCAGGGGCCCGGTGCCTTCGTCGAGGTGGCCGACGGCTACACGGACTACGAGGCGGCGATGCGGCGCAAGCTGATCCGCGAACTGGGACTCTTGGTGATCGGCTCTGCCCCCTGGCGCTGACCCCTTCACAATTCGCGCACACGCGCTTATGTTCGAGGCGTTCCGGCAACGGGACTATGGACATAAACGCGCCCGTAATAAGCGGATCGGACCCGGGGGCGGTACCCGGCGGCTCCACCAGATCATCCGGCGTTGGCGGATCATGGGGCCGAAACAGGATCGACGGACGTCCAAAGGGGTATGCTTTGTCCCGGTGAGCCACCACCGTTATCGGTGCAAACA
>PHEG01000552.1 GCA_002842835.1 Alphaproteobacteria bacterium HGW-Alphaproteobacteria-2
TGGGCCAGCCTTCCTTGCCTATCCGAATTTCAGCGTGCTCTTCGAGTGGAACCAGAGCTTCACCTATGTGCTGACGGCGGCCTACCTGGCCACGCGCTACGCGGGCGCACCCGTGTTCGACGCGCGCAACCCCGAGCCGGGACTCGACCGCGACGCGATGAAAGCGTTGCAACGCAAGCTGGCCGCGCGCGGCCATGACGTGGGGGCGATCGACGGCATCCTCGGCGCGGGCACCCGCGCGGCAGTGCGGGCCGAACAGCGGCGCCTTGGCCTGCCCGTCGATGCCTGGCCGACGCGGGAACTGCTCGAACGGCTCTGATTGTCGCCAATATTGAAACAGTGAGTTCGCGCTTCGGGTCGTGTTTTCCCAAGTCTCGCCGCAATCGCACCATGCAGGTGCCTCGGCCGGAGCGCACTCAGACCCTGTAGCTGATTTCACGGCTTCCCCCGGCGGTGCGCATCATTGCCCCCACCACGCGCGCTGCCGGGGCCTTCCCTCTCCCCCTTGGAAACCGCCGAGACACCGCCTAGGGTTGCGCCCGCTGCATCCCCGGGAGGTTCCATGCGCGATTTTCATCTTCCCGGGCGGTCGCCCGTCTTCGCGGCAAACGGCATGTGCGCCACGTCGCACCCGCTGGGGGCGCAGGTCGCGGTAAACATCCTGCAGGCGGGTGGAAATGCAATGGACGCCGCCATCGCCGGGGCCATGGTTCTGGGCATCTGCGAGCCGCAGATGACGGGCATCGGCGGCGACTGTTTCGTGCTTTTCACGCCGCCGGGCGAAGATCGGGTTCTGGCGCTCAACGGATCCGGCCGGGCGCCTGCCGCGCTCTCGGCAGCGGCGATGCGCGCGAAGGGCTGGGCGAGCGTGAACCCGGGATCGGCAGAATCGGTGACCGTGCCGGGCGCGGTCGATGCCTTCTGCCGCCTTTCGGCGGACTGGGGGCGGATGGGGCTCGACGCGCTGCTGGCCCCCGCGATTCGCTACGCCGAAGATGGTGTGCCGGTGGCGCCGCGCGTGGCCTTCGACTGGGCGATTGCCGAGGGGCGGCTGCGGGGTGCCGCGCGCGATTTCTACCTGCTCGGCGGCGCGGTGCCCCGCCCGGGCCAGGTGTTCCGCGCCCCGGGCCAGGCCGAGGTGTTGCGCCGCATCGCCGCCGAGGGGCGCGCGGGCTTCTACGAGGGTGCGGTGGCCGAGGA
>PHEG01000052.1 GCA_002842835.1 Alphaproteobacteria bacterium HGW-Alphaproteobacteria-2
TGTTGTCGCCCATCCTCAGGCAGAATTCGAACATTGCCTCGTCACGGGTCATCACATCGCCCCCACGTCATCGGGGATGTCGTAGAAGGTCGGGTGGCGGTAGACCTTGGAGTTGGAGGGCTCGAAGAGCGGCCCCTTTTCCGAGGGCGAGGACGCCGCGATGTCGCCCGCCTTCACCACCCAGATGCTCACGCCTTCATTGCGGCGGGTGTAGACGTCGCGCGCGTGGCGGATCGCCATCTCGGCATCCGGCGCGTGCAGGCTGCCGACATGGCGATGGCTCATGCCGTGCTGGCCGCGGATGAAGATCTCCCACAGGGGCCATTCGCTGGACATCGCTTTCACTCCTACTCGGCCGCCACTCGGCCGGAATGTTTCGCCGCATGGGCCATCAGCCCGTCGCGGAACCAGGCGCCGTCGTCCCAGGCACGGCGGCGTGCCTCCAGCCGGTCGTGGTTGCAGGGGCCGTTGCCCTTGAGAACCGCAAAGAATTCCGACCAGTCGGGTTCGGAAAAGTCGTAATGCCCGCGCGCCTCGTTCCACTTCAGGTCCGGGTCGGGGACGGTGAGCCCCAGGTATTCCGCCTGCGGCACGGTCTGATCGACGAATTTCTGTCGCAGCTCGTCGTTGGTGTTGATCTTTATCTTCCAGGCCATCGACTGCGCGGAATGCACCGACTCCTTGTCGGAGGGACCGAACATCATCAGCGAGGGATACCAGAAGCGGTTGAGCGCATCCTGCGCCATGCGCTTCTGTTCCGGTGTGCCCTGCGCCATCTTCATCATCAGGTCGTAGCCCTGCCGCTGATGGAAGGACTCTTCCTTGCAGATGCGGATCATGGCGCGCGAATAGGGCCCGAACGATGTGCGCTGCAACGGCACCTGGTTCATGATCGCGGCGCCATCGACCAGCCAGCCCACGGCCCCGATATCGGCCCAGTTGAGCGTGGGATAGTTGAAGATCGACGAGTACTTCATCTTCCCCGACAGAAGCTGCTCGGTCAGGTCGTCGCGGCTTACCCCCAGCGTCTCGGCGGCGCAGTAGAGATAGAGTCCGTGCCCCGCCTCGTCCTGCACCTTGGCCAGCAGGATCGCCTTGCGCTCCAGCGTCGGCGCGCGGGTGATCCAGTTGCCCTCGGGCAGTTGCCCGACGATCTCGGAATGGGCGTGCTGGCCGATCTGGCGGATCAGCGTCTTGCGGTAGCCCTCGGGCATCCAGTCCTTCGGCTCGATCTTCTCGCCCGCGTCGATCCGGTCCTGGAAATGGCGCTCCTCGGGCGACATCTCCTCGCGGCTCTTCAGGCCCTCGCCGGTGGATTTCACCATCTGTGCATACATCGTCGCCTCCCGGTCCTCAGACCCGTTCGAGTATCATCGCAATGCCCTGGCCCACGCCAACGCACATCGTGGCCAGCCCGTAGCGCCCGCCGCTGCGCTGCAACTGCCATGCAGTGGTCAGCGCCAGCCGCGCCCCCGACATGCCCAGCGGGTGGCCCATGGCGATGGCGCCGCCCTGCGGGTTCACATGGGGTGCATCGTCGGGCAGGCCCAGGGCGCGCAGCACGGCGAGCGATTGCGCCGCGAAGGCCTCGTTCAACTCTATCACATCCATCTGGCCGATGGTGAGCCCGGCGCGGGCCAGGACCTTTTGTGTCGCCGGCACCGGGCCGATGCCCATGATGCGGGGCGGCACGCCCGCCGCGGCCATGGCCACCACGCGCACCATGGGGGTGAGACCATGCTTCCTCGCCGCCGCCTCGCTGGCGACGATCAGCGCAGCCGCGCCGTCGTTCACGCCCGAGGCGTTGCCGGCAGTGACCGAAAGGTCGGGGCCGTTCACGCCCCTGAGCTTCGCCAGCTGCTCGATGCCGGTGCCGGGGCGCGGGTGCTCGTCGGTGTCCACGACGAGGGGATCACCCTTGCGCTGCGTCACTTCCACCGGTGCAATCTCGTCGGCGAATGCGCCCGCCGCCTGAGCAACCGCCCAGCGCGCCTGGCTGCGCGCGGCGAAGGCGTCCTGGTCCTCGCGGCTGATGTTGTAGTCGGCGGCCACGTTGTCGGCGGTCTGCGGCATCGAGTCGATGCCATGCAGGGCCTTCATCCGGGGGTTCACGAAGCGCCAGCCGATGGTCGTGTCATAGACGGCGTTGGCGCGGCTGAAGGCCGCATCGGCCTTCGGCATCACGAAGGGCGCGCGCGTCATGCTCTCGACCCCGCCCGCGATCACCAGATCGGCGTCACCCGCGCGGATCGCGCGCGCTGCCATGCCGGTGGCGTCCATCCCCGAGCCGCAAAGCCGG
Source organism: Alphaproteobacteria bacterium HGW-Alphaproteobacteria-2 (assembly GCA_002842835.1). Classification (GTDB taxonomy): domain Bacteria; phylum Pseudomonadota; class Alphaproteobacteria; order Rhodobacterales; family Rhodobacteraceae; genus PHEG01. The sequence continues at coordinate 2,300 of PHEG01000052.1, forward strand.
TTGACCGTGGTGCCCGGCACTTCGATCGGCAGCCCCGAGAGCAGCACCGCCATGCGTGCCACGTTGCGGTTGTCCTCGCCCGCCTGGTTGGCGCAGCCCATGATCACGTCATCCACCGCCGCCCAGTCCACGCCTGGATTGCGTGCTTGCAGCGCCTTCAGGGGCGCGGCGGCCAGATCGTCGGCCCGAACACCCGAGAGCGCGCCGCCGTAGCGGCCGATGGGCGTGCGTACGCCGTCGCAGATGAATGCGTCCATGATCCCCCCTTGGCCTTCCGAATCGTGGCCTGATATTAGCCGACCGCATGGTCGAAGATAGCACTTTCGCGCGGGCCGTGCAATGGAATTGTTACCTGATAGGCGCGCCAATAAAGAATCGGTAACATGATCTCGGCACTTGTCTCCGGGTCCCGCTCATATTCTGATGGAAGCCAGGCGCACAAAAAGGGGCAGGGATGTTCGAGGTCGTCGCGATCAGCTTCGCCTTTTTCTTCGGTCTCGCGGTGCGGCAGGCGGGCCTCCCGCCGCTGGTGGGATTTCTGGCGGCAGGCTTCGCGATCAATGTTTTCGGCCCCGGGCTGGGCCTGCCGCAGGAGGCGGGAGAGATCCTGCATCACGTCGCGCATCTGGGTGTGCTGATGCTGCTCTTCACCGTGGGGCTGAAGCTGAAGCTCGCGCAGATCGTTCAGCCGCAGGTGATCGGCGGGGCGCTGCTGCACTTCACCCTCTCGGTGGCGTTCTTCGCGCCCGGGCTGTGCTGGCTGGCCGGGGTCGGCTGGAACACCGCGCTGCTGCTCGCCGTCGCACTCGCTTTCTCCTCCACGGTGCTGGCCGCGAAGTTGCTGGAAGCGCGGAGGGAGCTCGGCGTCTTTCACGGACGCACGGCGATCGGCATCCTGATCTTGCAGGACATCATCGCCCTGGTCGTGATGGCGCTCTGGAGCGGGCAGACGCCGAATATCTGGGCGCTGCTGGTCTTCGCCCTGCCGCTAGTGCGGCCGGTGCTGCACCGGCTGCTCGACGCCGCGGGGCATGACGAGATCCTGGTGCTGATGGGGATGATGCTCTCGCTCGTGCTGGGCGGCATGGGTTTCGAGGCGATGGGCCTCTCCTCGGAGATTGGTGCGCTGGTCATGGGGGTGATGCTGTCGTCGCACCGCCGCGCGAAGGAACTGGCGCAGGCGCTCTGGGCGCTCAAGGAGATCTTCCTAGTCGGCTTCTTCCTGCAGATCGGCATGTCCGGGCTTCCGGATGCGCATGCGCTCATTTTCGCGCTGGCGTTGGGTGTGATGCTGCCGCTCAAGGGAATGCTCTTCTTCCTGCTGCTCGTGGCCTTCCGGCTGCGCGCGCGCACCGCATTTCTGGCTGCGCTGGGCCTTGCGTCCTATTCCGAGTTCGGGCTGATCGTGGCCGCGGTGCTGCTGCCCGAATGGCTGGTGCCGCTGGCCATTGCGGTGTCGGCCTCGTTTGTCGTCGCCGCGCCGCTCAACCGCATTGCGCACCGGCTCTTCGAGCGCTGGGAAGAGAGGCTTCAGCGCTTTCAGCGCGGGCGCGTCCACCCCGACGAGCAGCCGAAATCGCTGGGGGATGCGCAGGCGCTGATCTTCGGCATGGGGCGCACCGGAACCGCGGCCTACCGGCGGCTCGACGAGAGCGGGCTGCGCGTCATCGGGCTCGATGCAGACAACTACAAGGCGGCGGCGCACCGCGAGGCGGGGCGCAACGTGCTCTTCGCCGATGCCGAGGACAGCAATTTCTGGCGCGGGGTGGACCTCTCGCGCATCGAGGCGGCGGTGCTCGCCATGGACGACATCGAGGCAAAACTCATCGCCGCACGAATGCTGCGCCGACGCGGCTTTCGCGGGCCGATCGTCGCCCACGCCCTGCACGAGGACCATCGCGAGAGCATCGCCGAAGCGGGCGCCACGCACACCTACCTGACCATGCAACAGGCGGGGATGGGGCTGGCCGATTGCACCCTTTCTGCCCTCACCGAGCAGCAGAAGGTCGAAGGCGGCGGGTGAGGCGCGGAGCATATTTTACCGATTGATAAAAAAAATGGCTTGTGGCACTCTGTGCCAAAGACAGGGGGAAAGCCCCGGCACGGAGGTAACATGACGAACTCGCCAGCGACCCCCGGCGTGGTGCCGGGGCGCCTTTCGCCAGCCCAGTACGAACAGAACTTCGCCGATCTGCACCCGCCGCTCGACGCGCACGAGGCGATGGTCGCCGCCGACCGCTGCTATTTCTGCCACGATGCGCCCTGCGTCACGGCCTGCCCGACCTCGATCGACATTCCGCTCTTCATCCGGCAGATCGCCACCGGCATGCCCGAAGCGGCGGCGAAGACGATCTTCGACCAGAACATCCTGGGCGGCATGTGTGCCCGCGTCTGCCCCACCGAGACGCTGTGCGAGGAAGCCTGCGTGCGCGAGGCTGCCGAGGGCAAGCCGGTGTTAATCGGGCAGTTGCAGCGCTATGCCACCGACAGGCTCATGGCCCGCAACGAACACCCCTACACGCGTGCCGAACCCACGGGCAAGCGCGTGGCGGTGGTGGGCGCGGGGCCGGCGGGGCTCGCCTGCGCGCACCGACTCGCCATGAAGGGACACGAGGTGACGGTCTATGACGCACGGCCGAAGGCCGGCGGGCTGAACGAATACGGCATCGCCAGTTACAAGACAGTCGGTGGCTTCGCCGCCGCCGAGGTGGACTGGCTGATGCAAATCGGCGGCATCCGGCTCGAGTCCGGGCGCAGCCTCGGGGGGGATCTGACACTGCAGGGGCTGCGCGAGACCTATGACGCGGTGTTCCTGGGGCTGGGACTTGCAGGCGTGAACGCGCTGCGCGCCGAGGGCGAGGAGGCCGAGGGAGTGCGCGACGCCGTCGATTTCATCGCCGAACTGCGGCAGGCAGACGATCTGGCGAGGCTGCCCATCGGGCGGCACGTGGTGGTGATCGGCGGTGGCATGACGGCGGTGGATGCCGCCGTTCAGGCGCGGCTGCTGGGGGCCGAGGATGTGGCACTCGTCTACCGCCGCGGGCGTGCGCGAATGAAAGCCAGCCGGTATGAGCAGGACCTTGCCGCCTCAAGGGGGGTACGCATCATCACCAACGCTCAGCCCGTACGGGTAATCGCCAACGGCGCAGTGCAGGAAGTGGAATTCGCCCGCACCGAGGACACGCCGCAAGGCCTGCGCGACACCGGCGAGACCTTCCGCCTGCGGGCCGATCAGGTGTTCAAGGCCATCGGCCAGCGGCTGGAGGACGCGCCGGAGGCGCTGGAGACCGCGGGCGGCAAGATCGCCGTCACGGGTGCCGGGCGCACCTCGCTGCCGGGTGTCTGGGCCGGTGGCGACTGCGCGGCGGGCGGCGACGACCTGACGGTGACGGCGGTGGCCGAGGGGCGCGACGCGGCGGAGGATATCCACGCGACGCTGATGGGCTGAGAGGGAGACAGAAAATGGCAACGCTGCAATCGGACTTCCTGGGCATCCGCTCGCCCAACCCGTTCTGGCTGGCCTCGGCACCGCCGACGGACAAGGAATACAACGTCACCCGCGCCTTCGAGGCCGGCTGGGGCGGCGTGGTCTGGAAGACGCTGGGGCTCGACCCGCATGTCGTCAACGTCAACGGGCCGCGCTACGGCGTTGTCTATGGCGCGGACCGGCGGGTGCTGGGGCTCAACAACATCGAGCTGATCACCGACCGCCCCCTGCAGGTGAACCTCGACGAGATCAAGCGGGTGAAACGCGCCTGGCCCGACCGGGCGATGATCGTCTCGCTGATGGTCCCCTGCGAGGAGGTCTGCTGGCGCGACATCCTCGCCAAGGTGGAAGACACCGGCGCCGACGGGGTGGAGCTCAACTTCGGCTGCCCGCACGGGATGAGCGAGCGCGGCATGGGTTCGGCCGTGGGGCAG
>PHEG01000553.1 GCA_002842835.1 Alphaproteobacteria bacterium HGW-Alphaproteobacteria-2
GCATCCGCACGCCGATCACCTGAGGTCACGTGCGCTTGAGACTGGCTGCATCGCCACGCTTTCCGCCTCTGCGCCGAAAATCGACTGGCTGTGGCGATCGAGATAGATGCGCAACCAGGGTGTAAAGCGTTTCGGCTCTTCGGCCAGGGCGCGACACAGCGCGTCGAGGCCGATCCAGCGCACCTCCATGACCTCGGCGGGATCTGGCTCGGGCTCGCAGCCCTCCGGAGCATTGACGAGGAAGATATCGACCAGTTCGTGCTCGGTGAGCCCGCCGCCCACGTCGGCGCGGTATTCCACCCGGTCGCGGTGGCGGGGCACAAGGCCGACAAGCCCGAGCTCCTCGCGCAATCGTCGCAGCGCGCAATCAACTGCGGTCTCGCCCCAGTACGGATGCGTGCAGCAGGCATTGGCCCAGAGCCCGGGCGTGTGATACTTGCCCAGCGCGCGGCGCTGGATCAGCGTCTCGCCGCCGCGCATCACGAACACCGAGACCGCCTTGTGACGCAGGCCGCGGCGATGCACCTCGAGCTTCTCCACCGGGCGGAGCGCCCCATCCACCCAGGCCGCGATCATCACGGCCTGATCCGCGCCCGCGGAGGGATCGGACAGCGACATGTGATCGAGCCCGTTCATCCTGCCTTGATGCGGCAGCAAGGCGCCTGCGGGCAAGCATTTTCCGCATCACGCAGACGCGAGCAAGGACGCCCGCATCGTCGGCTGACCTCGGCGTCAGCCGCCGAGACCCAGTGCCCCCAGCGCCGCGCCTTCGCCCGCCTCAAGCGCCAGCATCACACCGGCGCCGACGATGCCCGCACCGATCAGGCGAGTCCCCAGCGCGCCGGGCCTCGCGATGCTCAGGAAACGCGCGGCCCCTTCCCCCGCCATCACGGCAAGCGCCCATTGCACGGCCAGTAGCCCCAGGAGGTAGCCTGCGAGCACGCTGCCGCGCGCCGCCTCCACCCCGGCCATCGCCTCGCCGAATGCGGCACCGTGGAAGAGCCCGAAGCCAGCCGCGAGCAGAAGCGGGAGCCGTCGGCCCGCAGCAAGCAGCCCCCCTGCCAGCATGAGCGACAGCAGAAGCATCGGCTCGACAAGCGGCAGTCCCCCGCCACCGGCCACCAGCGCCACCCCCGAGGCCATCGCCGCGAGATAGGCGAGCGGCGCGAGCACCGGCGCAGGCCCAAGCCGCGC
>PHEG01000053.1 GCA_002842835.1 Alphaproteobacteria bacterium HGW-Alphaproteobacteria-2
CTGTTCGACAATCTCGACTCGGGCGACGAGAACGACCCGAACCCCAAGGCGTTCCGCCTGCCCTCGGGCGACTACGACATCCCGATGATCCTGCACGACGTGCAGTTCGACGAGAACGGTCAGGCGGTGTGGGACTTCTTCACCCCCTCGCCGGAACCCAAGGACACGCCCGCCGATGTGGGCAACTTCCAGGGCACGCTCGACACCTACTTCCCCACGCGCCAGCAGTACACGACGAACGGCATGATCGGCGACATGTACACGGTCAACCGCATCATCCGCCCCTATCTCGACGTGGATCGCCGCAAGTACCGCTTCCGCATCCTCAACGGCGGTCCGTCGCGCCTTTATTCGCTGAAGCTGCTGGTTCTGCCAGCGGGCGGCGGCGATCCGTATTTCGACACGATGTGGGCGCTGTCGAACGACGGCAACCTCTACGAGAGGCCGCTGGAACTCGACCAGCTCGATATCTGGGTCGCCAACCGCGTCGATGCGGTGATCGACTTCTCGAAATACGAGGCGGGTGACAGGGTGCGCCTTGTCAACGTGCTGCAGAGTCGGAGGGACGGCGCCGGGCCCACGGGCTTCATCATCGAGAACCTCACCGACGAGGACGGGGTGATCGAGTTCCGCCCGCGCCCGGGCGATGTGGAGGATCCCTCGCGCATCCCCGAATACATGCGGTCCCTGCCGACGATCAACATGAGCGAGGTCAAGCGCGAGCGGCTCTTCGTCTTCGATTACGACAACGGGCTCTGGACCGTGAACGGCAGGCTGATGGACCCCAACCGCGTCGATGTGGAGATCGAGCAGGGCTCGGCCGAGATCTGGACCTTCCGCAGCACCGGCAAGTCCTGGGCTCACCCGGTGCACACCCATTTCGAGGAATTCCAGATCATCGAGAAGAACGGCCGCCCGATCCGCGACGGCGACGTGCTGAAGGCCCGCAAGGACGTCGTGCAGTTAGGACCGATGGACGAGGTGGTGTTCTTCAGCCGCTGGCGCGACTTCCTCGGCAAGCATGTGATGCACTGCCACAACGTGGTCCACGAGGACCACGCGATGATGATCCGCTGGGACATCGTGCCGGGCAAGAAGGGCAAGAAGAAGAAGAAGAACCAGCGCGCCGCGACCGGCAACGAGAGCAAGAAGGGGTGAGAGCCATGACAAGCAGACGTCAATTCCTGGCCGGCATCCCGGCGGCGGCAGCGGCGGTCGGTTTCTCGACCACGCCCGGGTCCTCGGCCGAGCGGGCCGCGGCGGAGATCGCGGCGGCGAAGGCGCGGCTGCAGGCACAACTGGCGCCGAGTCCGCTCGATGCCGCCGTGCTCTGCAACCCGGTGCCCAGCGGCGGGGTGATCGACATCTCGAAGCGCGACGCTTTCCCCAATGTCGCGCTGACCAACCAGCGCGGCGTGACGCTGCCCTTCTACGAGGCCTACATCGAGGGCAAGGTGGTGCTGATGAACTTCATGAGCATCCGCGACGAGGAGCATTTCCCCGTCACCACCTGGATGGCCGGCGTCGTGGCCGAACTGGGCGACAGGGTGGGGCGCGACGTGCAGGTGTATTCCGTCACCCGCGACCCCGAGCATGACACGCCTGCGCGCATGGCGGCCTTTGCCGCGGCCTACGAGGCGCCCGAGGGCTGGCAGTTCCTGACCGGATCGCGCCAGCACTGCTCGGACCTCACCTTCCGCATGTATCGCAAGGGCCACGCGAGCCTTCCCGGCAAGCGCAAGGTGGACATCGCCTTCTACGGTCATGGCGGTATCGGGATCTGGGGGACGATGCCGGTGGGCATCCGGCCCGACGATGCGGCAGGGCGGATCGACTGGGTCACGCCCAGGCCCCTCGACGGGCGCGCTGCGCCGCGCCGGGCCGGGCCGCGCATCTTCGACCCGGACTCGCCGCTCAACCACAACCGCGAGGTCTGAGCCGCGGGCGGCGGGCGCCTCCGGGCCGTCCGCCGCCCGCCAGCCACGTTCATGGAGACTAGGAAGATGTTGAAACGTTCATTCGGACTCGCGGTCCTCGCGGCGCTGCCCGCCGCCGCGACACTGGGCACCGCACCCGCCGCGGCGCAGGGCCTCAGCGCACTGAACCCGATCTGCACCTCGCTCTCGACCCAGCAGCCGCGCCCTCCCTTCGAGACGCGCGAACTGGTGGACGGGGGCTCGCGCACCATTCTCACGACGCCGCCGCCCATCTTCCCGGAAGGGAATTCCTTAGGGCCGGAGCCGACGAACCTGCTGCCCACGGTCTACGAGAACGCGCAGACCTGCCGCGGCAACGAGATCCCGAACTCGCTGCCCTCGACGCCCGAGAACCCCTACAACCTCCACCCCGATCCGGAAATCCGGGTGATCGACAAGACCTCGCCCACCGACGATCTCGACGCGATCCTCGACCAGCTCGAGGCGATGTCCGAGCCGCAGCATGTGTGCCGGACGCGCCGGGGCGAGGAGGTGTGCGACTACATCTTCCCGCGCGTCACCCCCGGTCAGGTGCGGCTGCTCGCCCGCGATGCAGTGGACATCATCGAGGGCAACAAGCTGAAGGGCAAGCTGAAGAACCGCGAGTATCAGGGCTTTCCCCTGCTGCATTACCTGGGCGGGCTGAAGACCCGACCGGTGGACGGCGCGACGCGGCGCGTGGTCATCAACCAGATCTGGTATGACAGCCACATCGAGGCCGACACCGCCTATCTCGACCCCACGGCGGTGCTGGAGGACGAGTGGGTGATCGAGTACCGCGTCAAGGTGCTCAACCGCGGCCACGAGGACTTCGCGCCCTTCGCGATGCTCTTCGACGACCCGGCGGAGCTCGACCTGACCGATCTGGGCGGCCCGGACCTGACGGCGGGCGGCACGCGCACGCCGATGATCCCGAACGTTGCGATGGACCAGACCTTCTTCCCGATGGAGGAGGGGCTGGAATACACCTTCGAGATCAAGATGCCGCCCGCCAAGTTCTGGAACCTCACCTATCACTGGGGCTGGCGCATCCATCCGCCCCGCGTGCAGGTGGTCGAGAACATCCTGTTCCCGCTGCCCGACGGGCGGCCGCGCAACGCCGAGGAGATCCGCGTCTTCGGCGAGAACCCGCTCCTGAATGCGCAGACCAAGCTCAACGCCATCGACCAGATCGGCGATGTGGCCCCGGCCAAGCGCATGTGGCGCATGTTCCGCGAGTTGCAGCGCGTGGGCCCGGGCGACGGCGAGGCTGTCTACACCAAGGCGGCGCTCATCCGCGAGGCCTTCTTCGACTGGCTGAACCGCGCCAAGCTGCCCACCGGTGTCGAACCCGACCCGGATTCCGACATCACCATGCTGTTCATCAACAACACGATCTACGGCCAGGTGAAGGGCCATGACGGGCGGGCCGAGGTGCGCATTGATGGCTTGTGGGACAAGCGCGGCGACAACGTGCGCATCAAGCTGCTGAACGGCGACTACTTCCCCAAGGGCTATGTGCTGGTCGATTTCGGCGGGCTGCGCGGCTGGGAGAACGTCTTCCACAACACGCTGCCGCTGGGTGGTGCCGGGCCGCTCTTCACCTTCGGGCGCAACCACTGGTGGATCCATGTCGCCGGGGGCGGCCCTATCCCGCTGATGCCCGCGGAACGCCCGACCGATCTCTACTATGTGTCGGACGGCGGCAAGAAGGGTGGCATGCCCCCGTCGCTTCTGCGCGCACCGGGCGGCGACGGTGGCCCCTTCGCCATGGGCTCATGGGGCGGGCTGATGACGCCGGTCGCGCCGAACATCGATACCAGCGGGTTCTTCGCGCACACTCTCGATCTGAACCTGACCTACGAGCCCTCGCGGCGCCTGCGGCTCTACCAGTTCGACGGCATGCACCACGACGTCGCGGTGTGGTCCGTCCACTGAGACGCCGACGCAAGACCCGGACCGGCGGCCCCGTGCCGCCGGTTCAGCCGTGAGAAACGCCTTGCTGCAACGGAGACACCCATGACCCGCGCCGCCCTTCTCGCCGCCACCTGTCTTGTCCTTGCGCTTGCCCAGCCCGCCGCCGCGGCGGAGGGCCATGGCGGGCATGATGTGCACGCCGGGCATGCTGGCCATGATGCCGCGGCCGACCACCGGATGCCGGTGCATCTGGCGATGGCCCCGGCCGAGCATCTGGAAGCGATCGAGACGATGGGCAGCCAGCGCTACAGCCGCGTCGTCGCCCCCTACGAGATGCCCGAGGTCACGCTGCGCGACCACACCGGTGCAGCACGCGGCCTCGCCGAGGTGCTGGATCACGAGGGGCCGGTGCTGCTGAATTTCGTGTTCACGAGCTGTGCCACGATCTGTCCGATCATGAGCGCCGTCTTCGGCCAGACCCAGGAGGAGATCGCCGCGCTGGCGCCAGGCTACCGCATGGTCTCGATCTCGATCGACCCGGAATACGACACCCCCGCGCGGCTGGCCGAGTATGCATCACTGCACGAGGCGCGCCCCGAATGGGTGTTCCTCACCGGCGGCTTCGACGATGTCTTCGAGGTGGTCGCCGCCTTCGACGCGATCTTCCGCGCCAACAACAAGATGTATCACCGCCCGCTGACCTTCCTGCGCCCGCGCGGAGAGAGCGCCTGGGTCCGGCTCGAGGGGCTGCTTTCCGCCGAGGAACTGGTTGCCGAGGTGGCGCGCCTCGACGCCGCGGAGAACAGGCAATGATGCGTGGCGCGGCGGCGGCGCTTGCGATTGCGTTGACGCTTGTGGCGGGGATGCCAGCAAAGGCGGGCGACGCCGCACTCGGCGCGCGCCTCTATCACGAGGGGATCGGCGCAGATGGCCGCCCCGTGACCGGCACCGTGCAGGGCGACGTGGAGATCGGCGGCGCGGCCTTCGCCTGCGTCTCCTGCCACCGGCCAAGCGGTTTCGGCACCTCGGAGGGCGGCAGCTATGTGCCGCCGATCATCGGCCCCATCCTCTTCGCACCCAGTTCACCCGATCGCAACCGCATGTTCCGCGAGCTTTTCCAGGAGGTTCAGTCGCCCAGCTACTGGGCGCGGGTGCGCCAGCCGCGGCTGCGCCCGGCCTATGACACCGCGAGCCTCGCGCGTGCGGTCGGGGAAGGCGTCGATCCGGCGGGCCATGCGCTCGATCCGGCGATGCCGCGCTATGCGCTGGCCGAGGCCGACGTGGCCAACCTCGAAGCCTTCCTGCGCGGTCTCTCTGCCGAGATCTCGCCGGGTGTGACGCGCGACGGCATCCATTTCGCCACCGTGATCGGCCCCGACGCCGACCCGGCAGAGGCAGAGGCGGTGCTGTCCACCATGCAGGCCTATGTGGAGTGGATGAACGGGCGTATAGCGGTGGATACCCGCAACCCGGCCTTCTCGCCCAACTTCCGCTCGGATTTCATCGACGCCTATCGCAAGTGGCGGCTGCATGTCTGGCGGCTGGAGGGCTCGCCCGAGAGCTGGGAGGCGCAGCTTGCCGCCCGCTACGCGGAACAGCCGGTATTCGCACTGGTCTCCGGGCTTGTGGCAGGGCCCTGGGACGCGGTGGGGCGGTTCTGCGATGCCAGGCGTGTGCCCTGTCTTTTCCCGAATGCCGAACTGGTGCCCGAAGCTCCGGCGGAGCGCGGCTATTCGATGTTCTTCAACCGCGGGCTCGTGCTCGAGGCCGAGGTGGCGGCGGCAGAAATCGCCGAAACCCTCCCCGAGACCGCACGCATCGTGCAGCTTCACGCCAGCGCCCCGCGGGGCGCCCGCCCGGCGGCGGCCTTCACCCGGGCTCTCGCCGCGCGGATGCCGCGCGTGCAACTCGTGAGCATGGGCTACGACGGCCCGGCGGCGCTGGAGCGGGCACTCGCGGGGCTGGCGGCGGACGGCGCGCCCGACGCATTGCTGCTCTGGACCGCCGCGCCCGAGGCCGATCTCGCGGTGCTGGCGCGTGCGTCCGTCACCACAGGGGCGCTCTACCTGCCCTCGGCGGCGATGGCGGCGGCGCAGGCCACGCTGCCGCCGGGGCTCGATCCGGCGCTGCGCATCGTCTGGCCCTACGAGGAGCCGGAGGGCTATCACCCGCGCCAGTACCGCATCCGTGCCTGGATGCACACGCGGCGCCTGCCGGTGACCCATCCGCGCCTCCAGCTTCAGACCTATTACGCGATGACGATGGTGGAATTCGGCCTGATGCACATCATCACCGATTTCCACCGCGACTATTTCCTCGAGATCGCCTCGAAAGGCGCGTTCATCGTCGCGCCCGATCGCAGCTTATCGGCGGGCTATGTGGTTCTCGGCGACTGGATCGTGCCCTGACGTGGGGCGCGGGCGATGTCAGGCCGTCAGCACCCACAGAGCCGCCGCGGCGCAGGCGAGATAGGCGCCAAAGGGCACCGGCGCCAGTGGTCCGGCGGCGCTGCCGTCGCCGCGCAACCTTGCCAGCCCCGCGAGGGCGAGCGCAGCCAGAGCCGCGATGAGCGTGACCATTGGCAGCGCCGCGAGGCCAAGACCTGCACCGATCCCGGCCATGAGCTTCACGTCGCCCATCCCCAGCCCTTCGTGCCCGCGCAGCGCGCGGTAGCCTTGCCGGAGCGCGGCGAAGGCGGCCACCCCCACCGCTCCGGCAGCAAGCCCCGCCAGCACCCCGCGAGCAGGATCGGCCGCGGCGAGCGCCAGACCGGCGAGGGCGAGCGTGCCCGTCAGCGCATCGGGCAGCCGGAAGGCCGCGAGATCGCAGAGCGCGAGGCCAAGCAGGCACCACAGATAGAGGGCCCCCAGAACCGTCGCCGCGGGCGTTGGGGCGAAAACCACGGCAAGTGCCGCGGCCGCGAGCCCGGCCAGTTCCGCCTCGACAAGGCTGCGCGGAAGCCCCGCGCCGCAATGTCGGCAGCGCCCAGAAAGCGCGAGCCACGAGACCAGCGGCACCAGATCGCGCCAGCCCAGCCGGACCCCGCAGGCCCGGCAACGCGAGGGTGCCGCCAGCACATCCTCGCCGCGCGGCAGCCGTTCTGCCACAAGCGCAAGGAACGAGCCCACCGCCGGACCGGCGAGCAGCAGGAACACCGCCAGCGGCAGCCCGCCCGGGGCGCTCAGGCCGCCCATCCGCGCCGCGGCCCGATTGTCACGCCCATCCCCCTCGGCTATCGTCTCACGACAGCTCACGTACTATCACGAAGGCGTAAATCCGTGCAAACCCCCTCCGTCCGACCCGTGCGCGATGCGGGCTTCTCGCTGCTCGAACTGATGGTCGTGGTGGTGATCCTGTCGATCCTGGCGCTGGTCATCATGCCGCGCATCATCGACCGCCCCGATCAGGCGCGCGTCGCCCGCGTGCAGTCCGACCTCAAGGTGCTGGAGAGCGCGGTGCAGCTC
>PHEG01000554.1 GCA_002842835.1 Alphaproteobacteria bacterium HGW-Alphaproteobacteria-2
GGTGATGCTGACCGAAGTCGATTACCGAACGGGGCGGCGTCACGACATGGCTGCGCTGACCGGGAAGGCCCACGCCGCCGGGGCGCTTGCGCTGTGGGACCTCGCCCATTCCGCCGGGGCGCTGCCGGTCGATCTGGCGGGGACGGGTGCCGATTTCGCCACGGGCTGCACCTACAAGTACCTCAACGGTGGCCCCGGCGCGCCCGCCTTCATCTACGTTCGCCCTGATCTGGCGGACAGGGCCATCCCTGCGCTCTCGGGCTGGATGGGCCATGCCGCGCCCTTCGCCTTCGATCTTGCCTACCGGCCCGCCGTGGGTGTGGACCGCATGCGCGTGGGCACGCCCGCGATCCTCGCCATGGGGGTGCTCGACGCCGCGCTCGACGTCTGGGAGGGTGTAGACATGGCCGATGTGCGGGCGCGCTCCGTCGAACTGTCGGAGGTGTTCATCGCCGAGGTGGAGGCGTCCTGTCCGGGGCTGGAGCTGGCCAGCCCACGCGACCCTCGGGCACGCGGCAGCCAGGTGTCGTTTCGCTTCGCGCAGGGCTATGCAGCGATGCAGGCGCTGATCGCGGGGGGCGTGATCGGCGATTTCCGCGCCCCCGACATCATGCGCTTCGGCTTCACCCCGCTCTATCTGGGCGAGGCGGAGGTGCGCGAGGCGGCCGCGAGGCTTGCGCGCATCCTCGCCACGCGCGCCTGGGACCGGCCCGAGTTCCACCGCCGCGAGAAGGTGACATGACCAGCACGCCCTACGATCCGGCGCTTGACGGCGCGCAGATGTCCTTCGACGGGCGCATGTCCTATGGTGACTATCTGGGGCTCGACGCGATCCTCGGCGCGCAGCGCCCGCTCTCGGGCGCGCATGACGAGATGCTGTTCATCATCCAGCACCAGACCTCGGAATTGTGGATGCGCCTCGCGCTGCACGAGCTGGGCGCGGCACGCGCGGCCATCGCCGACGGGCGCCTGCAGCCCGCCTTCAAGATGCTCACGCGGGTGGCGCGCATCTTCGAGCAGCTCAACAACGCCTGGGATGTGCTGCGCACCATGACGCCCAGCGAATATACCGAGTTCCGCGAGAGCCTCGGGCAGTCGAGCGGCTTCCAGTCCTGGCAATACCGGCTGATCGAGTTCACCGCGGGCAACCGCAACAAGGCGATGCTGCGCCCGCACGCCCACCGCGCCGAC
>PHEG01000555.1 GCA_002842835.1 Alphaproteobacteria bacterium HGW-Alphaproteobacteria-2
ATGGTGTTCTCGATCATGCTCTGGATGCCGTCCTGGGGCGGGATGATCAACGGGCTGATGACGCTCTCGGGGGCCTGGGACAAGCTCAGGACCGATCCGATCATCCGCATGATGGTGGTCTCGGTGGGCTTCTACGGCATGTCGACCTTCGAGGGGCCGATGATGTCGATCAAGGCGGTCAACTCGCTGTCGCACTACACCGACTGGACGATCGGGCATGTGCATTCCGGCGCACTCGGCTGGAACGGCATGATCACCTTCGGCGCGCTCTACTTCCTGGTGCCGAAGCTGTGGAACCGCGAACGGCTCTACTCGCTCACGCTGGTCTCCTGGCACTTCTGGCTCGCCACCATCGGCATCGTGCTCTACGCCGCCTCGATGTGGGTCACCGGCATCATGGAAGGCCTGATGTGGCGCGAGGTGGATGCCCAGGGCTTCCTCGTCAACGCCTTTGCCGACACCGTCTCGGCCAAGTTCCCGATGTATGTGGTGCGCGCGCTGGGCGGGGTGCTGTTCCTCAGCGGCGCAATCATCATGTGCTACAACCTTTGGAAGACCGTCACCTCGTCGCCGGCGAAAGCTCCGGCGCGTGTGGCGGCTCCGGCCGAATGAGGAGGCCGACATGTCGATCCTGAAGAAACACGAGATCATCGAGAAGAATGCGACGCTTCTCCTGATCCTCAGCTTCCTCGTCGTCACCGTGGGCGGCATCGTGCAGATCGTGCCCCTCTTCTACATCGAGAACACGATCGAGAAGGTCGATGGCGTGCGGCCCTACTCGCCGCTCGAACTTGCCGGGCGCGACATCTATGTCCGCGAAGGCTGCTATGTCTGCCACAGCCAGATGATCCGCCCGATGCGCGACGAGGTGGAACGCTACGGCCATTACAGTCTCGCCGCCGAGTCGATGTATGACCACCCTTTCCAGTGGGGCTCCAAGCGCACCGGGCCGGACCTTGCCCGGGTGGGCGGCCGCTACTCGGATGAATGGCACGTGCAGCACCTCATCAATCCTCAGGCGGTGGTGCCCGAGTCGGTGATGCCGAAATACGCCTTCCTCCAGCGCAGCGTGATCGACGGGCGCTACATCGAGGACGGGATGCGCACCAACCGGGTGGTGGGTGTGCCCTACACCGCGGAGATGCTGGAGAACGCGGTTGCCGACTTCCGCGCCCAGGCGGACCCAACTTCGACGGTCTGCCCGAACTGACCGAGATGGATGCGCTGATCGCCTACATGCAGATGCTTGGCACGCTGGTCGATTTCTCGACCTTCGAGCCCGACCCGGATCGCTGAGGGAGGAAGGCATGGAAACTTACACCTGGCTGCGCAGCTTCGCCGACAGCTGGCACCTGTTGTTCATGACGCTCTTCTTCCTCGGCGTCGTGGTCTGGGTGCTGCGCCCCGGAAGCCGCGATCTGCACCGCGAAAGCGCCAACATGATCTTCCGAAACGAGGACAAGCCTGCCAGCGCCGGGGACAACGCGACCGAGGAGGCGCGGAAATGAGCAAGAAGCCGCACAAGCACGAGCCCGAGACGACCGGGCACTCCTACGACGGCATCGAGGAGTACAACAATCCCCTGCCGAAATGGTGGCTCTACATCTTCTATGGCACCATCGTCTGGGCGCTGATCTATACCGTCTTCTATCCCGCCTGGCCGATGATCGAGCGCGCCACGCCCGGCATCCTCGGTTATTCCACCCGCGCCGAGGTGGCGCGTGAGATCTCCCGATTCGAGGAAATGAACGCGCCCATCCGCGCCCGCCTCGTTGCCGCCGATCTTGCGGACATTCCCGCCGATCCGGAGCTGCGCAACTTCCGACGACTGGCTCTGGGGTGGCACGCTGGAGGACATTCGTGCGACGGTGGCGCATGGCATCCGAAACACGCAGGATCCGGATGCGCGCTACTCGCAGATGCCGGCCTTTGGCGACATGCTCTCCGACGAGGAGATCACCCAGGTCGTTCAGCATGTGCGCGCGATTTCGGGGCAGGAGTACGACTCAGCGGCTGCCGGAGCCGGGGAGATCCTTTTTGCCGACAATTGCGCAGCCTGCCACGGCGAGGCGGGCACGGGCGACCGGGCCCAGGGCGCGCCCAACCTGACGGATTCGATCTGGCTCTACGGCGGTGGCGTCGAGACGCTGACCCATACGGTGCGCAACGCCCGCTTCGGCGTGATGCCCGCCTTTGCCGGGCGGCTCGGCGAGGCCGAGATCCGGCAGGTCGCCGTCTATGTGC
>PHEG01000054.1 GCA_002842835.1 Alphaproteobacteria bacterium HGW-Alphaproteobacteria-2
CTTTCCGGCACTGCGCCGCACGGCAGACCGGCTGCGCGGGCGACGCGCGCCCAAATGCCCGAGTTGCGGCACGCCAGTGCCGGGCGGCGGGCGCTGCGTCTGCGGCAGACATGTCTGAGTCAGCGGGAGAGCGCGCCAGATGGAGCTGATCCTTCTCGGCCTCGGGCTCGTGATCCTGGTCGTGGCCGGCGATCTGCTGGTGCGCGGTGCGGTCAACCTCAGCCTGCGGCTCGGGGTGCCCACGCTGGTCGTCGGGCTGACGGTGGTGGCCTTCGGCACCTCCGCGCCGGAGCTTCTGGTCGCCATCGAGGCCGTGATGAAGGACCTGCCGGGTATTGCGCTCGGAAATGTCGTGGGTTCCAACATCGCCAACATCCTGCTGGTGCTCGGCCTGCCCGCGCTGATCTCGGGGATCCGCAGCAGCGAATGTGACTCGCAACGCTCCTATCTGATGATGCTGGGCGCATCCCTGCTCTTCATCGCGCTCTGCTTTTTCGGGCCGATCACCTGGTGGCACGCGGGACTCCTGCTCGCCGGGCTCGCATTCATGCTGACAGACTCGTACCGTCATGCTCGGCGCGCCCGGCGAGAGAGCACCGCGGACGCCGCGGACGAAATCGAGGAACTGGAGGAAGCCGATCCGGACATGCCCTACTGGCGCATCGCGCTCTACCTCGTCGCGGGCCTCCTGGGGCTGCCTATGGGTGCCGATCTGCTGGTCGATTCCGCTTCGGTGATCGCGGAGCGCTATGGTATTTCGGATGCTGTCATCGGGCTGACCATTGTCGCGGTGGGCACATCGCTGCCGGAACTGGCAACCAGCGTGATGGCCGCGCTCCGGCGGCAGGCGGACGTGGCGATGGGCAACGTCATCGGCTCGAACATGTTCAACCTGCTCGGCATCATCGGCATCTCTGGCCTGGTCGGACCGATCGACATTGGACCGCAGTTCCTGTCCTTCGACCTCTGGGTGATGCTGGGAGCGGCGATGGTGCTCTTTCCCTTCGTCATGTTCTGCCGCGACATCACGCGCTTCTGGGGCGGGGTGCTGACGGCGCTCTATGCGGTCTATGTGACCGCGCTTCTGGCGTTGTGAGGCGGCGATGGCGGTGAGCGGTGCAGCCCTGGTGACCGGCGGCAGCCAGCGCATCGGGCGGGCCCTGTCGCTTGCTCTGGCGCGCCGTGGACATGCGGTTGCGGTGCATTACGCGACCTCGCGGGAGGCGGCAGAAACGCTGGCAGCGGAGATCGCGGCGGCAGGGGGCCACGCCGTCGCTCTGGGGGCCGATCTGCTCGACGAGGCGGCAGCGAAAGGCTTGGTGGCGCGCGCCGCCGACGCGCTGGGCGAGCCGCTGGCCGTGCTCGTCAACAACGCCTCGATCTTCGAGCACGACACGCTGGAAACGGCAACTGATGAAAGCTGGCAGAGGCATATCGGCTCGAACCTGCGTGCTCCCTTCCTGTTGACCCAGTCCTTCGCCGCGCAGGCTCCCGCGCCCGGGCGCGATGCCGAGGGTGAGCCGGTGGCGAGGGCAGCGGTTGTCAACCTGATCGACCAGCGGGTGCTGAAGCCGACGCCCGAGTTCATGACCTACACCATTGCCAAGATGGGGCTCTGGGCCTTCACCCGCACCGCAGCGCAGGCGTTGGCGCCGCGCATCCGTGTGAACGCCATCGGCCCCGGGCCAACGGTGCAGGGCCAGCGACAGAGCGCCGAGCATTTCGCCCGCCAGCGTGCCGCCTGCCTGCTGGAACGCGGCGCGGGCCCGGAGGATGTAGCGGCGACGCTCGCCTATCTGCTCGACTCGCCTTCAGTCACCGGGCAGATGATCTGCATCGACGGTGGTCAGCACCTGGCCTGGCGCACACCCGACGTTCTGGGGTCCGAGTGAGCGGAGCATGCTTCACCGTAGAGAGTTGTTCACTGCGTGAGGCCACGTCATAATCGCGTTACGAATTTGTTCGGGATTTCAGCCTCTTGCAGCCGTACGAGATTTTTACCTAACAAAATCAAGCCTATAAAAATCTGCCTATTTTTTGTGCACTTCACATAAGGCTCTTTGAATCAAGACAATCTCTTGAAGGCACGCGCTTTCTCCGCAGGTTTATCCACAGGAATCGTGGACAGGATTTCCCTTGAAACGCCACATTCCCCGGGGCAGCGAGGGGACGGAATCATGGGGCGTGCATGAACGAAGAGAAAACCCACGGCTCCATGGTGGCGGGCGAGACGCAACCCCGGGGGCACGAGGCGATCCGCGCCGCGCTGCGCGGGCTCACCGATGCGCCCGGTGTCTACCGGATGCTGGGGCCGAAAGGTGAGGTGCTCTATGTCGGCAAGGCGCGTGCGCTGGCGCGGCGCGTGGCGGCATACGCCAAGCCCGCGGGCCACAGCCCGCGCATAGCGCGGATGATTTCCGAGACTGCAACGATGATGGTGCTGACCACCCGCACCGAGACCGAGGCGCTGCTGCTGGAGCAGAACCTCATCAAGCAGCTGAAGCCGCGCTACAACGTGCTGCTGCGCGACGACAAGAGCTTTCCCAACATCCTGCTGACCGGCGACCACCCCTTCCCGATGCTGACCAAGCACCGCGGCCGCAAGACCCGCATGGGCAGCTATTTCGGCCCCTTCGCGGGGGCAGGGGCGGTGAACCGCACGCTCAACCAGTTGCAGAAGATGTTCCTGTTGCGCACCTGCTCGGACGCCGAGTTCGAGGGGCGCACGCGGCCCTGCCTGCTGCACCAGATCAAGCGCTGCTCGGCGCCCTGCACCGGGCAGATCAGCCGCGAGGACTATGCGCGCCTCGTGCGCGAGGCCGAGAATTTTCTCTCGGGACGCTCGACGAGGATCCAGGAGACACTGGCAGCGCAGATGGCCCGGGCCTCTGCGGCGATGGAGTTCGAGCGCGCGGCGGTGCTGCGCGACCGGATCGCCGCGCTGACCCAGGTGCAGGCGGTGCAGGGCGTGAACCCGCGCGGCGTGGCCGAGGCGGATGTCATCGCGCTGCATCTCGATGGCGGGCAGGCCTGCGTGCAGGTGTTCTTCATCCGCGCCAACCAGAACTGGGGCAACCGCGACTTCTATCCGCGCACCGGGGCGGGGGCGGACGAGGCAGAGATCCTCGAAGCCTTCCTCGGCCAGTTCTATGCCGACAAGACGCCGCCGCGGCTGATCCTGCTCTCGCACCCCATCGAGAACGAAGACCTGATGGCGGATCTGCTGACGCAACGCGCGGGCCGCAAGGTCGAGATCGCGGTGCCGAAGCGCGGCGAGAAGGCGGAACTGTTGGAGGGTGCCGCGCGCAACGCACGCGAGAGCCTTGGGCGGCGGCTGGCCGAGAGCCTGGCGCAGGGCAAGCTGCTGAAGGGGCTGGCGGCGGCCTTCGGCCTGCCTGCCGCACCGCGGCGCGTCGAGGTCTACGACAACTCCCACATCCAGGGTGCGCAAGCGGTGGGCGCGATGATCGTGGCGGGGCCCGAGGGCTTCGAGAAGGGGCAGTATCGCAAGTTCGACATCCGCGCCGTGGAGATGACCCCGGGCGACGATTTCGGCATGATGCGCGAGGTTCTGACCCGCCGTTTCCGGCGCCTGCTGAAGGAAGACCCGGACCGCCGGGGCAGCGGCTGGCCCGACCTTCTGCTGATCGACGGTGGAGCGGGGCAGGTCTCGGCGGTGGCCGGGATACTCGAAGGTCTGGGCATCGCCGATGTGCCGGTGATCGGCGTGGCGAAGGGCGTGGACCGCGACGCGGGCAAGGAGGAATTCCACCGCCCCGGCACCGCGCAGCCGGTTGCGCTGCCGCGCAACGACCCCGTGCTCTATTTCGTGCAGCGGCTGCGCGACGAGGCGCACCGCTTCGCCATCGGCGCACATCGCGCGAAGCGGGCGAAGGCGGTGAGCGCCACGCCGCTCGACGACATCCCCGGCGTGGGCGCGGCACGCAAGCGGGCGCTGCTGGCACATTTCGGCTCGGCCAAGGCGGTGGCGCGGGCGGGGCTCGAGGACCTGAAGGCCGTCGAGGGCATCTCGGATGCGCTGGCACAGGCGATTCATGACCGGTTCAGGTAGGGGCGCAGGGCGATGAGGATCGTGGGCGGTCGATGGCGCGGACTGCGCCTGGCAGAGGTCGGCGCGGGGGATGCTGCGGCGCATCTGCGTCCCACGTCCGACAGGGTGCGCGAGGCGGTGTTCAACCTGCTGGCGCATCGCCCGTCGGGCGACCCGGTGCCCGGCGCACGGGTGCTCGATCTCTTCGCGGGCACAGGTGCGCTGGGGTTGGAAGCCCTGTCGCGCGGCGCGGCGCATGTCACCTTCATCGACGACGGCGCGGCGGCGCGGGCGCTGATCCGCGAGAATGTGGCGCGCTGCAAGGCGGAAGGCATCACGAAGCTCTGGCGCCGCGACGCTTCCTGCCCCGGCGAGAGCCGCGGGGCACCCTTCGATCTTGTGTTTCTCGACCCGCCCTATGGCGCGGGGCTGGGCGAGCGGGCGCTCGCCGCACTGCGCGCGGGCGGCTGGCTGGCACCGGGTGCGACGCTCGTCTGGGAGGAGGGGGCCGAATTCCCGGTGCCGGAGGGCTACGCCCTCGACGACCGGCGGCGCTACGGCGGCACGGTGGTCACGCTCTTGCGGGTCGGGTGAGCCGCGCCTAACGATGGGGCAAGGACAGGGAGGCTGGCCATGCGACTGGTGCGGTTCGGTGCGGCGGGGGACGAGACGCCGGGGATGCTCGACGCCGCCGGGCGGGTGCGCAGCCTCGCGGGCGTGGCGGGCGACATCGCGGGCGACACGCTCTCGCCCGGAGGTCTGGCGCGGCTCGCGGGGCTCGACCCCGAGACCTTGCCGTTGGCGCCCGCAGGCGTGCGGCTCGGCCCGCCCGTGGCGGGGGTGGGCAAGATCGTGGGCATCGGGCTCAACTACGCCGACCATGCCGCCGAGGCGGGCATGGCGCTGCCCTCCGAGCCTATCTTCTTTCTCAAGGCGCCGAGCGCGCTCGCCGGGCCCCGGGATGTTCTGGAACTGCCGCCCGACGCGCTCAAGACGGATTGGGAGGTGGAACTCGCCTTCGTCATCGGCACGCGGGCGAAGAACGTCTCCGAAGGCGGCGCGCTGGCGCATGTCGCGGGCTACATGGTGCTCAACGACATCTCCGAGCGCGCCTGGCAGATCGAGCGGCTGGGGCAATGGACCAAGGGCAAGAGCCACGACGGCTTCGCCCCCGCCGGACCCTGGCTCGTCACCGCCGACGCAGCGGGCGACCCCGGCAACCTCGCCCTATCGCTCGACGTGAACGGAGTGCCGCGCCAACGCGGCAGCACGGCGACCATGGTCTTCGGCATCGCCGAGATCGTCGCCTATGTCAGCCGCTTCATGACGCTGCATCCCGGCGACATCGTCACAACCGGCACGCCGCCCGGCGTGGGAATGGGGATGAAACCGCCCGTGTTCCTGAAGGACGGCGACGTGATGCGCGCCGAGATCGCCGGGCTGGGCGTGCAGGAGACGCGCGTGCGCGTCGCCGAGGGCTGAGATGGACGGCCCGCGCGACTTCGGCAGCTACGATTACGTCATCGTCGGCGCCGGGTCGGCGGGCTGCGTGCTGGCCAACCGCCTCTCCGCCGATCCGAAGGCGCGCGTGCTGCTGCTGGAGGCCG
The DNA here is from genome assembly GCA_002842835.1 of Alphaproteobacteria bacterium HGW-Alphaproteobacteria-2. Taxonomy (GTDB): domain Bacteria; phylum Pseudomonadota; class Alphaproteobacteria; order Rhodobacterales; family Rhodobacteraceae; genus PHEG01. The sequence goes on from PHEG01000054.1 coordinate 5,659, forward strand.
GCGGCAGCGACAACCGTTTCTGGGTGCATGTGCCCGTGGGTTATCTCTACGCCATGGGCAACCCGACGCTCGACTGGTGCCTGCGCACCGAAGCCGAGCCGGGGCTCAATGGCCGCGCGCTCGCCTATCCGCGCGGCAAGGTTCTGGGGGGCTGCTCGTCGATCAACGGCATGATCTACATGCGCGGGCAGGCGGCGGATTACGACCGCTGGCGGCAGATGGGCAACCCGGGCTGGGGCTGGGAGGAGGTGCTGCCGCTCTTCCGCCGGTCCGAGCGGCACTATCGCGGCGCCGACGACGTGCACGGCGGCGAGGGCGAGATGCGGGTGGAGCCGCAGCGGCTGCGCTGGCCGATCCTCGACGCGGTGCTCGATGCCGCGACGGAACTGGGCATCCCGCGCGTGAAGGATTTCAACCGGGGAGACAACGAGGGCGCGGGCTATTTCGAGGTCAACCAGCGCGGCGGCATCCGCTGGAACGCGCGCAAGGCGTTTCTCGACCCGGCGCGCGG
>PHEG01000556.1 GCA_002842835.1 Alphaproteobacteria bacterium HGW-Alphaproteobacteria-2
TCGGGTGCCTTGGTGCGCAGCTATCTCTGAGCCCCCCGCGGCAGCTTCGCCCTTGCATCCGGGCCCCCGGCCTCTCTATGCAGCGCTGCAGCGGCGGTGTGGAGGGCGCGCGTGGAGACCGGCGAGATCTTTCGGCGCTTCCTGCGCAATGCCGGGGTGATCCTTGGCAGCCGGGTCGTGTTCGGGCTCCTGAACCTCGCCACCGTGGCGATCGCGGCGCGCGCCTTCGGGCTTGCGGAACTGGGTGCGGTGCTGCTGCTGCAGAGCTATGCGCGGGTCGCGGGCGAGGCGGTGCGCTTCGAGTCATGGCAGACCGTGCTGCGCTACGGCGCCATGACCGAGGCGCAAGGCGACCGCGCGGGCTTTCGGCGGCTAGTCGGTTTCACCTATTCGGTGGATCTCGCCAGCTTCGCCGTGGCGGTGACCGGCGCGGTCCTGCTTGTGCCACTCGCGCAGCACTGGTTCGGCTGGTCGGACGAGCTGGCGGGTTTCGCACCCGTCTTCGTGTTCTCGATGATATTTTTCACCCATGCCACGCCGAACGGCGTGCTGCGCCATTTCGACCGTATCGGCATCGTGGCCACGCAATACGCGGCCAACGCGGTGATCCGTTTCACCGGAACGCTGCTCGCGGTGGCCCTGGGCGGGGGAGCGCTGCACCTGGCCTGGGCGTGGTTCCTCGCCTCGGTGATCAGCGGCGGGATCATCATCGTCGCCGCGCTGCGCGAACTGTGGCGGCGCGGGCTGATGCCGCGGCTCAAGCTGCGCTGGCGCGCGGCGGGGCGCGAGTTCCCCGGCATCTGGCGCTATCTGTGGATGACAAATCTCATCAGCAGCGTGCCGATGGTGATCAACTACGCCTCCACGCTCGTCGTCGGTGCGCTGCTCGGGCCCGCGCCCGCGGCGATCTTCGATATCGCGCGCCAGTTCGCGCGTGCCTTCGCCCATCCCGCCAAGCTGCTCGGCCCGCTGCTCTTCCCAGACTTCGCGCGCCTGGCCGAGGGCGGCGACTGGCCGCTGATGCGACAGCTTCTGGTGCGCCAGTTGCGGCTGACGGCGCTGGGCCTCGGTGGACTCGGCCTTCTGCTCTTCGGTCTGCTGCCGTGGCTCGTCGCCACGCTCTACGGCGCCGAGGTGGCGGTCGAGATCTGGCTCTTCCGGCTGCTGCTTCTCGGCGCGATG
>PHEG01000557.1 GCA_002842835.1 Alphaproteobacteria bacterium HGW-Alphaproteobacteria-2
CGGCGCGGAACCCTGCGCCGACAGGCACCGCGGTTCGCGCTCGTCACACTGATGCTTGCCGCGGCGCTGACCATTCTGCTGTTCGAAGCGAAGATCATCGCCGCACTGGAGGCCTGGACATGACCACCCGACCCGCGACCCATTCCACCCTCACCTGCCCCGACTGCGGCCATGCCGAACAGCTGGAGATGCCCACCGACGCCTGCCAGTGGTTTCACACATGCGCAGGCTGCGGCACGGTGCTGCGCCCGAAGCCTGGCGATTGCTGTGTCTTCTGCTCCTGGGGCGATGTGCCCTGCCCGCCGGTGCAGGCGGGTGCGGGCTGCGGCTGAGCGCTCAGCGCCAGAGCGCGGCGCGCCCGGCGAACAGGCCCTGAGCCTTTGCCAGCAACCGCAGAATCGGTCCGGGACGCGGTACCGGGCCCGCCGCGAGCCGCGCCACCGCCACCTCGGCCGGGCAGGCGAGGCCGGTCAGCGGATCGGTGTAGCGCGGGTAGGCGATGAGCGCGGCATGGGCGAGCCCCGCGCGCGTGACGCCCGTCACCTCCCGCCGCCGCCCGGGTACCGGGCCGAGGTCGCGCGTGAGCCCCCATCCGGCGTAGAAGGGCACGCCGAGGCAGGTGACCGGCACGCCACGCAGAAGCGCCTCGAAGCCCAGGAGCGAAGTCATCGTCCAGACCGCATCGGCTCGCGCCATCAGTGCCGCCGGGTCGGCGCGGCGCGCCACCAGATCGGCCAGCCGCTCCGCCGCACCTTCAGGCAGCGCGCCGGGGCGCAGACCAGCCTCGACATCGGGATGGGGCTTGTAGACGAGGAAGGCATCGGGCTCGCCCGCGCGCGCCACCTCCAGGAGCGCGAGGTTGCTGCGCACCTCCCCGGCGCCGAGACGGATGGAGGCATCATCCTCCACCTGCCCGGGCACCAGCACCACGCGGCGGTCACGCGGCAGGCCGGGCGCTGTTCCGCCTAGGTTGTACTTCGTCACACCCTGCGCATGCAGCGCCGCGATCAGCCACTCCGCCCGGACCAGTTCGGCGGGATCGAGCATTGGCGAGGCCGCGATCAACCGCTCGAGGCGGCTCTCGCGCCCGGGATCGTAGTAGATGCCGAGGTCGTCGGCGACGAGCGAGAGTGGCGGAACAAGCTCCGCCCCAAGCCCGCGCGAGCGCAGGAAGCCGTCCTCGCGCCACGGCGCGGACGGGCCGCGCCTCGAAGACAAGCCTCCGCCCACCCTGCCCGAAGGCGCGCGCCAGATGCGCACGTTTCCAGAGCCGCATGCCGGTGGCGACATGGCCCCGCCGGTCCTCGCGCCAGGCGCGCGCCTGCGCCTCCAGGATGTCGGCCACGGTCTCGAAATCGGTCAGCCGGTCGCGGAACGGGTCATACCAGAGCGGCGCCTGAAGATAGGCCGCCGCGAAGAGCTGTTCGGGGGAAAGCGGCCGCCCGCGCCGTGCAGGCGCGCCCGCACGATCCTCGGTCAGGCCCCAGCCCGCGTGGAAGGGCTGACCGAAGAGCACCGGGCGATGGCCCGCCAGCACCGCCTCGAAGCTCATCAGCGACGACACGGCATAGACCGCCCGCGCCCCCTCGAAGAGCCGCCAGGGCGAGTGTGGAGCGCTGCACAGCCGCGTGCGCGCATCCGTGTCCGCCGTACCGAAATGGCCCGGGCGGAAGCCCTGCGCGGTCTCGGGGTGGCTGCGGATCAGGATCGGGCTGTCGGGATAGTCCGCCCGCGCCGCGGCCAGCATGCGCGCGAAGCTTCCCGCATCCGCCGCGCCGTGGCGGATCGAGGCGTCGCCGCGTGTCTGGTCGATGACCAGCACATAGCCGGGGGCCGGGGGCTCCAGATCCGGATCGAGGGCACAGTATTTCGAGAAATGCGCACGCCTCAGCCTCGCGATACCTGCCCGCGCCCGGGCGAGCAGGGCGGCGTCCTCGGTCGGCGCGTTGGCCAGCAGATGCTCGATCTCGGAAGGCGCGGACGCATCGAAATGCACGCCGCGCGCGTCGAGCAT
>PHEG01000558.1 GCA_002842835.1 Alphaproteobacteria bacterium HGW-Alphaproteobacteria-2
GCTCGGCCCGCGCCGCTATGCCGCCGAGGGCGCGCCCGCCGATTGCGTGCTGGCCGGCATCCACGACGTGCTGCACGACCAGAAACCCGATCTGGTGCTTTCGGGCGTGAACCGCGGCAACAACGCAGCCGAGAACGCGGTCTATTCCGGCACCCTGGGCGGTGCGATGGAGGGCGCGCTGCAGGGCATCCGCGCAATCGCGCTGTCGCAGTTCTGGGGGCCGGGGAACGTGGACCTGGCCGACCCGTTCGAGGCAGCCACCGCACATGGCGTGGAGGTGGTGCGCGCGCTGCTCGAGCGTGGCATCTGGCACGACCGCGACTATGGGGTGTTCTACAACGTCAACTTCCCACCCATCCCCGCCGCCGCGGTGAAGGGCATGCGGGTGGGCGCGCAGGGCTGGCGGACCGATGTCTCGTTCTCGGTGGCGCCGCATGTCTCACCCTCGGGGCGGCGGTTCCTCTGGGTCCAGGGCGGGCCGCAGCACCAGCCCACGGCCCCGGGCACCGACGCGGCGCTCAACCTCGAGGGCTATGTCTCGATCACGCCCATGCGCGCCGACTTGACCGCGTATGACGTGCTCGACGACCTGCGAGGGCGCATCGGATGAGCGAAGCCGCCGAGCGGATGATGCGCTTCCTCTTCGTGCTCCGCTCGAAGGGGGTGACGGATGCGCGCGTGCTGTCGGCAATGGAGGCTGTGGACCGGCAGGCCTTCGTCGGTGGGCTCTTCGCCGAGCGCGCCTGGGAGGACATGCCGCTGCCCATTTCCTGCGGCCAGACGATCAGCCAGCCCTCGGTGGTAGGGCTGATGACCCAGGCGCTGGAGGTGGGGCCGCGCGACAAGGTGCTTGAGGTGGGCACCGGCTCGGGCTACCAGGCGGCGATCCTGGCGAGGCTCGCGCGGCGGGTCTATACCGTCGATCGCCACCGCCGCCTGGTGCGCGAGGCCGAGGCGCGGCTGGTCGCGGCGGGAGTGCGCAACGTCACCGCGCTGACCGCCGACGGCTGCTTCGGACTGCCCGAGCAGGCGCCCTTCGACCGCATCCTGGTGACGGCGGCGGCGGAAGACCCGCCCGGCCCCCTCTTGGCGCAGTTGCGCGAGGGCGGTATCATGGTGCTGCCGGTGGGGCAGTCGGATGCCGTGCAGACCCTGCTCAGGGTGCAGCGCGGGCCTTC
>PHEG01000559.1 GCA_002842835.1 Alphaproteobacteria bacterium HGW-Alphaproteobacteria-2
CCGTCCGGCCTTTCCGATCCCCTCGGACACATCGTCCTTGACCGTTGCGGCAAGCTTCATCAGATCCGCGCGCAAGGTCTCGATCTGCTGGCTGATGTCATCGGGGGAAGGGACAGCTTTCGTGTTCGACGTGAGGGGAGCGTTCATTCGGTGTCTCCGGAATTGGGTTGGGTATCCCGGATCGTGCCGGGACTCACATGGATGGCTTCCGGTTGCAAACGACCGGCTCGGAACATTTCTTGCGTTTTCGCCGCGCAGTTGCCGGGCCGAGCTCGCGGCGTTCAGCGCAGGCCGAAATAGCTCAGGATGAACATGACGATTACGACCAATCCGACGATGTAGATGATCCTGTTCATGTGTTCCTCGTCTGTCCGGATGTCGGCCGATGGAAGCCGATTGGTTTGACATTGGCCGACCGCCGCAGACGCGCCACAACATGGATCAGTCTTTGGGCAGGTTTGCCGCGGGTAGCGAAGCTCGCGACACAGCCCAAGGCGTGCCTGATCAGCTTGAGCGCCTAACGCACCAGTGAGGTTATCCGGCGAACGGCAACCCGCCGGTTCAGGCGTTCGGCATACTGGACCGGGATCTTGAGAAAGCTCTCGCCATACAGCGCCACGGACTCGGCCCGCCGATCCGACAGGAGAAGATTGTGCCCTGCGTCCCCGACCGCGTCGGTATGGCCCTCGATGAGGAACAGTTCGGTTGGATCGTCCGCGATGAACTCGCGCATCAGCAGACCCATCTGGCGCAGCTCTTCCGCTTGCGACGGTTGAAGCGCGGCGGAGTTCGTGGCGAAGGTGATGGCCTCGAGGTTGATCTCGGGCGCCAGTTCGCGCACCTCGACATACTCCCTCACCTGACGAAGGCTGAAACTGCGACCGACGTCGCGCTGATCAGCTGCGAGCAGCGCCTGGCGCAGGCTTTCCCGATCGGTCGTGGCGCGGTAATCGAAGTCGTCGTGTCGCGGCCTCGGCAGGTTCCGGACGTTCACCGGCTCGAAGGTGCGCGTATCGTCGATCAACAGGTATTCGCGCCCATCCGGGCGCATCGTCGTCTTTCAGCACCCGATAGGAACCGTCGTTGTCGAGCACGATCACCCGATCGCCGGTGTTGGACTGAACACGCTGGCCGCTGAACAGGATCGCGCCAACGGCCACGGCCCCCAACGCGACGAGGCCCGCCGTTTCGAGATCGCTCAGCCCGCTGTTGGAATCTCTCCGCCCGTCGCGGTCCTTGCCGTCGCGGTCGCGCCTGTCGCTATCGCGCCCGTCACGATCAGATTTGAGAAACTCCTCGCTGCTGGAGCGACGGCCACTCTCCGTGACAGTCTGGGTGGTCACGTCTGCGTTCGTTGCGCTCTGGTCGGTGGCCTTGTCTGCCGCTTCGGCCTGTGCCGCAGCCACTGCGTCGGTCTCGGCATGGGCTTCGGCGCCGTCCGCAGCCCGCCGGGGGGCCTTGTCCTGCGCATCGGGCTCGGCGTCGACGCCGTTCTGCGCTGCTGCGTCGGTCTTGTCCTGCGCTTCGGCATCCGTCGCGGCCCGGTCAGCGGCCTTGCCGGCGGTTTCGGCCTGCGCTGCAGCCGCGGCGTCGGTCTCGGCCTGGGCTTCGGCGTCGTCCGCGGCCCGGTCAGCGGCCTTGTCCTGGGTCTCGGCGTCCTTCGCGGCCTGTCCGTCAGTCTTCTCCTGTGCTTCAGCCTCGGCGTCGGCCCTTTTCTGCGCTGCCGCGTCAGCCTTGTCCTGCGCTTTGGCATCCGTCGCGGTCTGGTCAGCGGCCTTGCCTGCGGCTTTAGCCTGCGATGCAGCGACCGCAGCGGCCTTGTCCTGGGCCTCGGCGTCCTTCGCGGCTTGTCCGTCGGCCTTCTCCTGCGCTTTGGCCGCCCGGCGCGCTGCCTTTTCCGCGGCCTTGGTCTGTCCATCGGTATCGGTCTGGGCCTGCGCCGACGCATCGGCCACGAGCGCGCGGTCATTGGCAAGG
>PHEG01000560.1 GCA_002842835.1 Alphaproteobacteria bacterium HGW-Alphaproteobacteria-2
GTTTTCCAAGCTCGATCGCGGCGCGATCCAGACCGTGCTGCTGGGCGCCATCGCAGGCGTGACGGTGCTCGCGGCGCTGGACGCGGCCAGTCTGATTGCCATACCCACGGTGCTGGCCATCCTCTGTGCAATTGCCCTTGCTCCCACCGTCCGATGGCTGGAACGTACAGGGGCTCCTGCATCGCTGTGCGCCGCCCTCGTCGTCGGGGGCCTGCTGATCGGGGCCGCGACGACCGTCTACGCGCTTGCGCCTTCGGCCGAAGCATGGAACGAACGGGCGCCGCAGATCCTGCGCGAGACGGAACGCCGCGCGCGCGAGATACTTTCCGGGCTCTCGGATGCGGTCAATACGGGCTCCGGTCGCACGTCCACAGGCGAGATCGGCCTGCCGCGCCTCGAGGACTCGCCGACACCTGGCGACGACACCATGGGTATGCTGGTGGAGGGCGGCCAGCGGCTGCTGGCGGACTGGGCCATCGGCGCCCCCAGGCTGGCGGCGGGAACCGCATTTTGGGCGATGCTCACCTTCTTCCTGCTGCGCGACCGGGTGATGCTGGCCCGATGGGGGCTGTCACTGGTTCCCGGCGCCTCGGCACGTCGGGCCGTCGGCCGGGCCATGCGGGATGTGCGCACGAATGTCGCGCGCTACCTGCTGGCAATCACCGCCGTCAATCTGGGGCTCGGGCTCTGCACCGGCCTTGCATTCCTGCTGCTCGGCGTGGCGAACGCACCGCTCTGGGGCGTCGCCGCGGCGCTCTTGAACTTCATGCCTTTCATCGGGATCGCCATCATGGCGCTGGTCACGCTGGGCGTCGGGATCGTTTCGTTCGAGAATCCGGTCATCGCCTTTGCGCCTTTCGCCGTGGTGGTGGTGCTGAACACGATCGAAAGCCAGGTTGTCACGCCGATGGTGGTCGGCGCGCGCATCCGGATCGCCCCGATCGCCGTCTTCGCGGGGATTGCATTCGGGGCCTGGCTGTGGGGTGCTGCCGGTGCGCTGGTCGCGACACCGGCCCTTATCGTCGCTGTGGCCTTCGTAAGGCGGCTCGACGCCGCGGCAAACCTGTCACGTTCGTCGCGCAAGCGCGAAGGCCGTGAGGAACGCAGCAAGCGGCATCAAGGGTCGCGCTGAGCGAGCAAGCGCCGCTGCAGTCGCAATGTCGGCCTCCGCA
>PHEG01000561.1 GCA_002842835.1 Alphaproteobacteria bacterium HGW-Alphaproteobacteria-2
GCCCGCCCCGACCAGCTTCTTGAGGTTGTAGGACACGTTGGAGCCCTGGTAGTAGCCACGCGTCTTGAGCTCGCCCGCCGTCAGTTCCGCCTCGCCGATGTTGTAGACGAGCAGCGCCTGCACCGCGTTGACCTCGAGCAGGCCCAGCCGCTCGAACTCGTCCTTGATGACGTCGAGCAACAGCCGGTGCAGCCGCTCGATCAGCGAGAGCGTCTCGGCGTAATCTGCGGCCAGAAGCAGCGCGCGGGCGTCGCCCGGATCGGGGTGCGATCGTTCGACAAGGGCGGCACGGGCAGGCAAGGTCATTAGGCGCTCCGCAGACATGGGCCTCGGTGCGGAGCAGATTTGCGGCAAACCGCCAAGAAATGGTTAAGTGTGCCCTGCCCCATCGCGCGCCGGGGCCATCTGCGCAACGAGCGCAGCAAACCGCCTGGGCGCCGCCGCCTGCCCCGAGACCCAACCATAGAGATCATGGTCGTTCTCATCGAGCAGCGCCTCGAAGAGATCGAGCGCAGCGTCCTCCATCCCGGTGAGGCAGACATCGGCGAAGGGCCCGAGGATGAGGTCCATCTCGCGCGTGCCGCGCCGCCAGGCCCGCATGCGCAGGCGGCGCAGCCGCGTGTCGCGGTCTTCCGTCATCACCTCAGCCCGAGCCCAGCGCCGTGCGCAGCCGCTTCTCGACGCGCCCGAGGCGCTCGGCCGTCTGCCCCAGATCCGCCTTGAGCGCGCGCAACTCGCCCAGCAGCGCGCGCGCCTCGGCAGGCACCGCAGCAGCTTCGCCGGGCTCGGCCAGCCCCTCGCCCTCGCCGGTCAGCAGCCAGCGGATCGAGACGCTGAGCATGCCGGCCAGCATCTGCAGCCGGTTCGCGCGCGGCTCTGCGGTGTCGTTCTCCCAGCCGGTCACGGTCTTGAGCTTCACGCCAAGGCGGCGCGCGAGTTCCGCCTGGCTCATTCCAGCCGCCTCCCGCGCGGCGGCAAGCCGATCGCCGAAGGTCGCGGAGGCATCGCTGTAGTAGCCAGCCTCGCCACTGTCGCCGGATGTCGTCATAGGGTCTCCTCTCCGCTTGCGCACCGAACCGCCACACGCCGGGGCGGCTGGCGAGACGGCTTGATCGGGGTCAGGGGGCAGCCTAAGACAGGGGGCCGGAACATGCAAACCCGGGGGGCAAC
>PHEG01000055.1:0-11811 GCA_002842835.1 Alphaproteobacteria bacterium HGW-Alphaproteobacteria-2
CGCACGTCGATGCCCTTGAGGTTGTGCTCGCGCGCGCCGCGCACCTCGATGAACTTCTGCTCCGCCATGCGATCCCCCGCGACGATGGGCAAGACATAGCTGCGGCGGGGCGAGTCTCCAACCGGAAAATGTGAACAGAAGATGAACGACCGCGCAGTGCGCGCGTCAGTCCGCCGCCTGCGCCTCGGCCCGGGTCTTGCCCGAGGCATCGAGCGCCAGCGTGGCGGCCATGAAGCGGTCCAGGTCGCCGTCGAGCACGCCCTGCGTGTCGGAGGTCTCCACTCCGGTGCGCAGGTCCTTCACCATCTGGTAGGGTTGCAGCACGTAGGAGCGGATCTGGTTGCCCCAGCCCGCCTCGCCCTTGGCGTCGTGCTGCGCCTCGATCGCCTCGGTGCGCTTCCTGAGCTCAAGCTCGTAGAGCTTTGATTTCAGAGCATTCATCGCGATGTCGCGGTTCTGGTGCTGCGACTTCTGCGACGAGGTCACCACGATGCCGGTGGGGATATGGGTGATGCGCACCGCCGAGTCGGTTGTGTTCACATGCTGCCCGCCCGCACCCGAGGAGCGGTAGGTGTCGATGCGGATATCGGAAGGGTTGACGATGATCTCGATCGTGTCGTCCACCACCGGATAGACCCAGACCGACGAGAACGAGGTGTGCCTCCGCGCAGCCGAGTCGAAGGGCGAGATGCGCACCAGCCGGTGCACGCCCGATTCCGATTTCAGCCAGCCAAAGGCGTTGGCTCCCGAGATGCGGTAGGTGGCCGAGCGGATGCCGGCCTCCTCACCCGCGCTCTCGGCCATCAGTTCAACCTTGTAGCCATGTGCCTCGGCCCAGCGGACATACATCCGCGCCAGCATCGCCGCCCAGTCGCAGGATTCGGTGCCGCCCGCGCCCGCGTTGATCTCGAGGAAGGTGTCGTTGCCATCCGCCTCGCCATCGAGCAGCGCCTCCAGCTCCTTCTGCGCGGCGCTCTCGGCCAGGCGCTTCAGCGCCGCCTCGGCATCGGCCACCACCTCGTCGTCGCCCTCCGCCTCGCCAAGCTCGATGAGCCCGGTCTGGTCCTCAAGCTCCCGCGCGATCTCCCTGACCGTATTCACCTTGTCGAGAAGTTCCTGCCGCTCGCGCATGAGTTTCTGCGCGCGCTCGGGGTCCGACCACAGCTCGGGGTTCTCGGTCAGCGCATCGAATTCCTCCAGCCGGTGCGCAGCCGTCTCCCAGCCCAGGCGCTGCCTGAGCAGCGCGAGCGATTTCTCGACGGCCTCGACGGTTTTCTGGGTTTCCGCGCGCATGGCATCCTCTTGCCCGGTCAGAGCCCCGCTATATGGCGCGTGCCCGGCCCGGGCAACCCCGGGCCTCAGGCCTGCGCGGTCAGCGCCCGCGCCAGATCGCCGTAGCCGGTGAAGCGGCGCTGGTAGGAGAGGCCGAGCCGTGCCGCGCACTCCCGCGCCTTCGCATCGAGCGTGGGCTCGTCGGTCTGCGCCTGATAGACGAGGCGGGTGTAGTTGCCGAAGATCGCGTCGCGCAATTCCGGGTGGCGGTCGAGCCCCATGGGGCGCCAGACGAAGGCGTCGAACTGCCGCACGAGAAAATCGGTGAGGTAGAACGAGGTCATCTCCTCGGGGTCGTCCTCGGCGCGGGCGGCAAAGGCATCGACGCCCTCGAAAAAGGCGTAGCAGTGCGGGCCCGGAACCATCTCGACGCCAAGCTCGGCGCATTTCGCCTGCAACAGCCCGCCGGTACCGCAATCGGCGTAGACGACGAAGATCTGCTCGTAGGCGCCGCGGTGCCCGGCCACCGCAGCCTCCACCGCGGCGGGGATCCGCCCGGGGTGCAGGTGCAACTTGGCCGGCAGACAGACGAGGTCCATGTGCTGCCAGCCGTTGGCGCGCTTCAGCGCCAGTATCTCGTGCGCCAGCGCACCGCAGGCGATGAGCAGAAGCCGGCCGGCGCCGGTGGCCGCATCGAGCCCGCGTTCGGTCAGATCGGCATCCTCGGGCAAGGTTTCGGCGCTCATCCCGCCTTCCCCCGGCCCGCCAGAACGCGCAGAATCAGCAGCACCAGCACGAGCAGCGCGGCTCCCCCCGCCCATTCACCCGCACCGGGGCGCGGCAACCCGGCCAGCCACGCCACGCCCAGCGTGAACGCGGCGGCGACCAGCACGCCGCCCAGCAGCATGGCGAGGAAGGATCGCGGCATCGTCACCTCCGGTTCCCCCACACCTAGGCGCTGGCCGGGGCGCTGCAAAGGGGCAAGGCTCAGGGACTGCCCCAGCCGCCGCCGCCGGGCGTGCGCATCACGAAGGCATCGCCCGCTGCAAGTTCGGCGATGGCGTTGCCCGGCAGCCGCTCCTCGCGCCCGTCGGCGCGGCGGATCAGGTTCTCGCCGACCGCACCGGGCGAGCCCCCATCCATGCCGTAGGGTGCCACCTTGCGATGCGACGAGAGCGTGGTGACGGTGACGGGCACGAGAAAGCGCAGAACCCGTTCGATGCCGTTGCCCCCACGCCAGCGCCCCGCCCCGCCCGAGCCCTGGCGGATGCTGAAACGCTCGAGCCGCACGGGAAAGCGCACCTCCAGCACCTCTGGGTCGGTCATGCGCGAGTTCGTCATGTGGCTGTGGATGCCCGACACACCATGCCAGCCAGGCCCCGCGCCGTTGCCGCCCGCGATGGTCTCGTAGTTCTGCACATGGTCGTTGCCCCAGGCGAAGTTGTTCATCGTCCCCTGGCTCGCCGCCATGACCCTCAGCGCACCCAGCAGGCAGAGCGTGATGTGCTGGCTCACCTCGGTGTTGCCCGCGATCACCGCCGCCGGGTAGGCCGGGTTGATCATGCTGCCCTCGGGCACGATCAGTTTCAGCGGCTTCAGGCAGCCCTCGTTGAGCGGGATCTCGCGGCCCACCAGCGCGCGAAAGACATAGAGAACGGCGGCCGTGGTGACGGCGCGCGGCGAGTTGTAGTTGCCCGGATGCTGGGCCGAGGTGCCGGTGAAATCGATCGCCGCCTCGCCCGCCTGCGCGTCCACGGTGATCCTCACGCAGATCTGCGAGCCATCGTCGAGCACATGGGTGAAGGCGCCGTCCTTCAGCCGCCCGATCACCTGACGCACGCTGGCCTCGGCGTTGTCCTGCACATGACGCATGTAGGCCTGCACCGTGTCGAGGCCGAAATTGGCGATCATCTTGGCCACCTCGGCGATGCCGGTGGCGTTCGCCGCGATCTGCGCCTCGAGATCGGCCATGTTCTGATCGACGTTGCGGCACGGCCAGTCGCCCGAGGCGAGCAGCGTGCGCGTCTCGGCCTCGCGCAGCCGCCCGGCCTCGACCAGCTTGAAATTGTCGATCACCACGCCCTCGTGCTCGATCCGGCTCGAGTCCGCCGGGCAGGAACCGGGCGTGGTGCCGCCGATGTCCACGTGATGCCCGCGCGAGGCGACGTAGAAGAGGATCGTCGCGCCATCTTCGCCGAAGACCGGGTTGACCACCGTCACGTCGGGCAGATGCGTGCCGCCGTTGAAGGGGTTGTTGAGCATGAAGGCATCGCCCGGGCGCATCTGCCCTTCGTTGAGCCGAGCCACGGTGCGCACCGAATCGGCCATCGAGCCGAGGTGCACCGGCATGTGCGGCGCGTTCGCTACCAGGTTGCCCTCGGCATCGAAGAGCGCGCAGGAGAAATCGAGCCGCTCCTTGATGTTGACCGAATAGGCGGTGTTCTGGAGCGTCGCTCCCATCTGCTCGGCGATCGACATGAAGAGGTTGTTGAAGACCTCGAGCATGATCGGGTCGGCCTCGGTGCCGACCGCGCTTTCGCGCGCCTTCTTCTCCACCCGTTCCAGGATGAGGTTGCCCAGCGCGTCGATCTGCCCCGCCCAGCCCGGCTCGATCACCGTGGTGGCCGTGGGCTCGGTGATGACGGCCGGGCCCGCCACCCGGGCGCCCGCGCCCAGTTCCGTGCGGTCGTGCAGCCCCGCCTCCACCCATTCGCCGCCGGTGAAGACGCGCAGGCTGTCCTTCGGCACAGGGTTCTCCTCACCCCTTGCGGGAGCGGGCGCGACGGCCTCCTGCATGCCACCCACGGCCTCCACCTCGATCATCTCGACAGCGAGGCGGCGGGCGGGCGCCTTGAAGCCGAAGCGCGCCAGATGCGCCGCCTCGAAACCAGCCTGCATGTCTGCCGCGCTGCCGAAGGGGACCGGCAGGGTCTGGTGCGCGCCCTCGTAGCGGACATGGGCGCGGGCGTGCACGGCGATGTCGCCCTCCGCCACAGACCCATGCCGAAAGCCGAGAGCACGCCCGCATAGGGATGGATGAAGACCTTGGTCATGCCCAGCGCATCGGCGACGAGGCAGGCATGCTGCCCGCCCGCACCCCCGAAGCAGTTGAGCGTGTAGCGCGTCACGTCATGGCCGCGCTGCACGCTGATCTCCTTGATGGCACGCGCCATGTTCTCCACCGCGATGCGCAGGAAGCCCTCGGCGGTCTCCTGCGCGCCGAGCGGCGGCTGGCCGGTGGCGGCGGCGATCTCTTCTGCCAGGGCGCGGAACTTCTCATCCACCACCGCCGCATCGAGCGGCTGATCGGCGTTCGGGCCGAAGACGGCGGGAAAATGCGCCGCGCTGAGCTTGCCCAGCATCACGTTGCAGTCGGTCACGGTGAGCGGCCCGCCGCGGCGGTAGCAGGCCGGACCCGGGTCGGCGCCCGCGCTTTCGGGGCCCACCTGACCGCCGTCTCGAAACTGCGTTCGTATTCGCCCGCGTAATGGCAGACATCCGTCGAGGTGCCGCCCATGTCGAAGCCGATGAGCCGCGCGTGCCCCGCCTCACCCGCCGTGCGCACCATGCCTACCACGCCGCCCGCCGGCCCAGAGAGGATGGCATCGCGCCCATGGAAGAGCCGCGCATCGGTCAGCCCGCCGTTCGACTGCATGAAGAAGAGCCATTCGCAGCCGCCCCTGTCGACGTCGAGCGCATCCGCCACCCGGTCGACGTAGCGGCGCAGGATGGGCGAGAGATAGGCATCGACCACCGCCGTGTCGCCGCGGCCCACCAGCTTGATCAATCGGCTCGCCTCGTGGCTGGGCGTGACCTGCGTGAAGCCCTCCTCGCGGGCGATCTCCGCGATGCACGCCTCGTGATCGGGGTTGGCCCAGGCATGCATGAAGGCGATGGCGACGGAACGTATGCCGCGGCCATGGGCGGCACGCAGCGCGGCGCGCGCGGCCGCCTCGTCGAGCGGCGCGATCTCGCGGCCCTCGGCGTCGAGCCGGCCCGGCACCTCGGCGACTTCCTCGTAGAGGAGTTGGGGCAGCCGGATCTCCAGATCGAAGCGTGCGCGCGCCCTTGCGTTCCAGCAGCGCGTTGGTGGCGACCGTCGTTCCCATCTTGACGGCGCGGATTGTCCCGGGCGGGATGGGAGTGCCGCCTGGCAGTCCCAGCAGGCGGCGGATGCCCTCGACCGCGGCATCCTCGTACTGTCCGGGGTTCTCGGACAGCAGCTTGAGTGTGCGGATCGCGCCATCGGGCGCACGGCCCACCAGATCGGTGAAGGTACCGCCCCGGTCCACCCAGAATTCCCACGCCGCTTTCTCGCCGCCCATGCTAACCTCCCGATGCCGACTCCGGGATCGGTGACATAACGCTTGCAATTTGTCAACGTTATGCCATTGTGCCCGACACGGAACAAAGACAGGGAGACAAGAATGTTCCTCAAGCCGAGGATGTGGCGGCGGCGACCGGCGGCAAGCTCGCCATCACCGTGCATTCCGCAGGCTCGCTCTTCCCGCATGCCGAGATCAAGAACGCCGTGCGCTCGCAGCAGGTCCCGATCGGCGAGTTCCTGCTCTCGCGGCTCTCGAACGAGGATGCGGCCTACGGCATCGACGCGCAGCCCTTCCTCGCCACCTCCTACGAGGCGGCAGAGAAGCTCTGGGCGGCGCAGAAGCCGGTGATCACCGAGTTGCTGGCCAAACAGGATCTGGTGCCGCTCTACGCCGTGGCATGGCCACCGCAGGGGCTCTACACCCGCAAGGAAATCGCCAGCGCGAGCGGCCTTTCCGGGCTGCGCTTCCGCGCCTACAACGCCCAGCTCGAGGAATTCTCGGCGCTGGCGGGCGCCGCCCCGGTGCAGGTCGAGGTGCCCGACATCCCGCAGGCCTTCGCCACCGGCCAGGTCGAGGCGATGGTGACGTCGGCCTCTACCGGCGTGAACTCCAAGGCCTGGGACTTCCTCAGCCACTTTTCGCCCATCGACGCCTGGCTGCCGAAGAACGTGGTGGTGGTCAACAAGCGCGCCTTCGACGGGCTGGACGAGGCCACCCGCGCCGCCGTGCTGGACGCCGCCGCGAAGGCAGAGGCCCGCGGCTGGGAGATGTCGCGCGCCGAAGCCGTCTCGATGATGGAGGAGCTGAAGAAGAACGGCATCACCGTCTACGAGCCCAGCGCCGAGTTGCGGGCCGGTCTCGAGGAGATCGGCGCGAAGATGCTCGCGAGCTGGGAGGCCAAGGCGAGCGCCGAGGCCAAGGCCATCGTCGCAGCCTTCCAGGGCCAGTGACAGGCACCGGGGCCGGGGGAAGCCCGGCCCCTTATCCATCCAGGGGGAGGCAGCCATGCGGCGTGTCCTCGACGGGCTTTATGCGCTCTCGGGCGGGCTGGCGGCGGCGGCGATCTGCGGCATCTGCCTGATCGTCGCGGCGCAGGTGACACTCAATCTGGTGGCGCGCATCGGCGGGCCGGGCTGGTCTCTGACCATCCCCTCCTACGCCGATTTCTCGGGCTACCTGCTGGCCGCGGCCTCGTTTCTCGCGCTCGCGCACACGCTGCGCGCGGGCGCGCATGTAAGGGTGACGTTGCTTTTGCGCAGCCTGCCCCGCCCGGCGCGGCTGGCCTGCGAGACGGCGGCGCTGGCGCTGGCGCTGGCGGCGAGCCTCTACGGGCTCTACTACCTCGTCGCGCTGGTGGAGGAGAGCCACCGCTTCGGCGACCGCTCGCACGGCATCGTCTCCATCCCGCTCTGGTTGCCGCAATCGGTGGTGGCGGCAGGGCTGGGCGTCTTCTGCATCGCTTTGGCCGATACGCTGATAGAAACCCTGCGCGCGGGCGGCCCGGTGCTGCCCGACGGGCCGGGGGAGTAGGCGCGATGTCCGACCCGCTGGTGGCGCTCGTCCTGCTGGGGTTGCTGATCGGGCTGCTGGCGCTCGGCGTCTGGGTGGCGCTGGCACTGGTGATCGTCGCACTGGTGGCAATACTCGCTTTCTCGAACGCGCCCGCGGGGCTGGTGCTCGCCACCGCCTTCTGGGGGCACAGCCATTCCTGGGCGCTGACCGCGCTGCCCCTCTTCATCCTGATGGGCGAGATCCTGCTGCGCTCGCGGCTGTCGGAAGACATGTTCGGCGGGCTCGCGCCCTGGCTGGGGCGGCTGCCGGGGCGGCTTCTGCATGTCAACGTGCTGGGCTGCGCGATCTTCGCCGCGGTCTCGGGCTCGTCGGCGGCGACAGCGGCCACCATCGGGCGCATGTCGGTGCCCGAACTCACGGCGCGCGGCTACCCCGAGCGGCTGATCCTCGGCACTCTGGCGGGCTCGGCCACGCTGGGGCTGCTGATCCCGCCCTCGATCATCCTCATCGTCTATGGCGTGGCGACCGAGCAATCCATCGCGCGGCTCTTCGTCGCGGGCATCCTGCCGGGGCTGATGCTGGTGGCGCTCTTCGCGGCCTATGTCGCGTTCGAGGCGCTGCGCCGCCCCGATCTCATACCCGTCGAGACCGCGCGCCCGACGCTGATCGAGAAGCTGGCCGCCTCGCGGCGGCTGATCCCGGTCGTGGCGCTGATCGGGGGGGTGATCGGGGCGATCTACTCCGGCATCGCCTCGCCCACCGATGCCGCGGCGCTCGGCGTGGTGCTGGCGCTGGTGCTGGCCGCCACCTCGGGCAGCTTCGGCCGGGCGGAATTCGGCGGGATCGGCGGCATGGGGCTCTCGCCCTTTGCGCTGCTGGCCGCGCTGACGGTATTCTTCGTGGTACTGGGCATGTTCCTCGACGGCATCTCGGTGGTGGTGCTGACCACCTCGATCATCCTGCCGATGGTCACGGCGGCGGGGATCGACCCGCTCTGGTTCGGCATCTACCTCGTGATCGTGGTGGAGATGAGCCAGATCACCCCGCCGGTGGGATTCAACCTCTTCGTCATCCAGGGGCTGACGGGGCGCGACATCTTCTCGATCGCGCGCGCCGCCCTGCCCTTCTTCTTCCTGCTGCTGCTGGGCATCGTGCTGATCACGCTGTTCCCGGGCATCGTCACCGCCCTGCCCGGCATGATGGGCTGAGCCGATGACCGTGCTCAGCCTGCTTCTGGCGCTCACACTGCTCGCGGTGACGGTGCTCATTCACTATGAGGCGCTGGCGTTCACCGGGCGCAGGCTGCAACGCTCGTCGATCCGGCCTCGCAAGCGCGTGCTGGTAGCGATCTTCGCCTGTCTCGGCGCGCACCTGGCCGAGGTGGCGCTCTTCGCCGCGGCGTTCGCCGCGCTGCGCGCCATCGGGGGATTCGGCAGCATCGAGGGCGTCTTCGAGCCCGGAGCGACCGACTTTCTCTATTTCTCGCTGACCAACTACACCACGCTGGGGGTGGGCGATGCCTATGCCACGGGGGCGCTGCGCCTGCTGGTGGGGATCGAGGCGCTGGCGGGGTTCCTGATGATAACCTGGTCGGCCTCGTTCGGCTATCTGACGATGCAGCGCTACTGGCACCCACGCGAAGAGGACTGACCCCTTCCCCTCGCCCGTGGCGGCGTGCATATCTGCGCCATGAGCCGCGGAAACGACAACCCTGCCGACCCGTTCAAGAAGGCGCTGGCCGAGGCCACGCGCACGCTCTCGGACGACCCTGAACTGACCGTCGCCTACACGGTCGATCCGCCCGGGCTGGCCGAACACGCGATGCGCCTGCCGCAGGTCAGCCGCCGCATGACCCGCGACGAGGTGCTGCTGGCGCGCGGCACCGCCGACGCACTGGCGCTGCGTCGGCGCTACCACGACGAGGGAACGGCTGCACGCTACCTGCCCGAGGGGCAGATGGCGCGCGAGATCTACGATGCGATGGAAACCGCCCGCTGCGAGGCGATGGGCGCGCGTTCGATGCCCGGCACGGCGGGTAACATCGACGCGCGCATCGCGCATGACGCGGCGCGGCGCGGCTATGGCGACATCCGCGCCGCCGCCGACGCGCCGCTGCCGCAGGCGGCTGGCTACCTGCTGCGCCACCTCGCCACCGGCCGCGACCTGCCTGCCGACGCCGCGCATGTGATGGAATTCTGGCGCGGCTTCATCGAGGAGCGCGCGGGCGGCACGCTGGAAGACATCGACGTGACGCTTTCCGATCAGGCGGCCTTCGCGCGGCTCATCCGCAAGGTGATCACCGATCTGGGCTATGGCGACCAGCTGGGCGAGGATCCGGACGCGCCCGAGGAACCCTCGGACCAGACCGAGGAGGCCGAGGCGCAGGACGAACCCGACGCCGAGGGCGGGCAGGAGCAGGACCAGGGCGATCAGGACGCACCCCCCGATGCCGAGCGCGAGGCCGACCCGGAGGCCGCCGAGGCCGAGATCAGCATGGAGGATGTCTCCGACGACGAGTTGTCGGAGGATGCCGAACTCGCCGAGGGCCTGCCGCCGATGGAGCCCCCCGAGCCCGCACCCCATTCCGACGCCGACCCCAACTACGCCGTCTTCTCGACCGAGAACGACGAGGAAGTGCGCGCCGAGGACCTGGCCGAACCCGCCGAGCTCGAACGCCTGCGCGCCTGGCTCGACCAGCAGCTCGAGCCGCTGAAGGGGGCCGTGGGGCGGCTTGCCAACAAGCTCCAGCGCCGCCTGCAGGCGCAGCAGAACCGCGCCTGGGAATTCGACCGCGACGAGGGCATCCTCGATGCCGGGCGGCTGGCGAGGGTGGTGGCCAACCCCACGACACCGCTCAGCTTCAAGGTCGAGAAGGACACCGAGTTCCGCGACACGGTGGTGACGCTGCTCATCGACAATTCCGGCTCGATGCGCGGGCGGCCCATCAGTATTGCCGCGATCTGCGCCGACGTGCTCGCCCGCACGCTGGAGCGCTGCCAGGTGAAGGTGGAGATACTCGGCTTCACCACGCGGGCCTGGAAAGGCGGGCAGGCGCGCGAGAAATGGCTGGCCGCGGGCCGCCCGCAGGCGCCGGGGCGGCTGAACGACCTGCGCCACATCATCTACAAGTCCGCCGATGCCCCCTGGCGGCGGTCGCGCCCCAACCTGGGGCTGATGATGAAGGAAGGGCTCCTGAAGGAGAACATCGACGGCGAGGCGCTGGAATGGGCACACCGCCGGACGCTGGCGCGGCGCGAGGCGCGGCGCATCCTGATGGTGATCTCCGACGGCGCGCCGGTGGACGACTCGACGCTCTCGGTCAACCCTGCGAGCTATCTGGA
Organism: Alphaproteobacteria bacterium HGW-Alphaproteobacteria-2; assembly: GCA_002842835.1. Classification (GTDB taxonomy): domain Bacteria; phylum Pseudomonadota; class Alphaproteobacteria; order Rhodobacterales; family Rhodobacteraceae; genus PHEG01. The sequence goes on from PHEG01000055.1 coordinate 10,454, forward strand.
GAAGCACCTGCGCGACGTGATACTGGCCGGCGCGATGACCGAACAGCTGGCCGCGCTCTTCGACATCGACCCGCGCGCCTCGGAACGCGCCATGCGGGTGAGCCTGACGCGCCGGGCGGGGTGATGTTCCAGTCCTTTGCCGTCTCCACCCGCCCCGAGGCTGCCCGCCCACGTGTTGCAATGTTGCGCGCGACGATTCGGGAGCGCGGGATCGATGCCTTCCTGCTGCCGCGCGCCGACATGTTCCAGGGCGAGTATGTCGCCGCCTGCGACGCGCATCTCGCCTGGCTCACCGGCTTCACCGGCTCGGCGGGGTTCGTGCTGGTCACGCAGGATCGTGCCGCGCTGTTCGTCGATGGCCGCTACCGAGTGCAGGCGCGCGCCGAGGTGGACAGCGGTCTCTTCGAGGTGATCGACTGGCCCGCGATCCAGGCCTGGGACTGGCTGACCGGCGCCTTGCCCGGGGGCGGAATTCTGGGCCACGACCCCTGGCTGACGACGGTGGGTGAGATCGAGCGGTTGGGCAAGCATCTCGGCCCGCTGGGCTTCGGCCTGCTGTCCTGCGGCGACATCGTCGATGCCTGCTGGCAGGACCGCCCGCCGCCGCCCTCGGGGCGGATGAGCCTTCACCCCGACGATCTGGCGGGCGAGAGTGCGGCCACCAAGCGCGCGCGGCTCGCGGAGGGACTGCGCAAGGCCGGGCAGCGCGCGGCGCTGATCTGCTCTCCCGACAGCCTGTCGTGGCTGCTCAACATTCGCGGCAGTGACATCCCGCGCGTGCCGGTAGTGCAGGGCTACGCGATCCTGCACGACGACGCGCGGGTGGATGTCTTCGTGAGGGCAGGTGCGGCCGCCCCCGCGCAGTTCGGTTCCGAAGTGCTGGCGGCACTGGGCCCCGAGGTTCGGGTGCAGCCGCTGCCCGACGGCTACGAAGCGGCGATCCGCACTCTTCAGGGCAGGGTGCTGGCCGACAAGACCAGCCTGCCGCAGGCGGTAGCCGAGCTGATGGCGGAAGGCGGCACCGACTTTTCCTGGGGTCGCGACCCCTGCCTGCTGCCCAAGGCACGAAAGAACGCCACCGAGATCGTGGGCGCGCGTGCCGCGCATCTGCGCGACGGTGCGGCCATGGCGGAGTTCCTCGCCTGGCTCGATGCACAGGAACCCGAGAGCCTGACCGAGATCGACGTTGTGACCCGGCTGGAGGGCTTCCGGCAGGCCACGGGGCGGCTGCGCGACATCTCGTTCGATACGATCGCCGGATCGGGGCCGAACGGTGCCATCGTGCATTACCGGGTGACGGAAGCCACCAACCGCCGCCTCGCGCATGGCGAGGTGCTGCTGGTCGACTCGGGCGGGCA
>PHEG01000055.1:11912-21045 GCA_002842835.1 Alphaproteobacteria bacterium HGW-Alphaproteobacteria-2
CCGCAGCGGCTGTCGCGGCTGGGCGAGGCGGTGCTGGAGCCCGGAATGATCCTGTCGAACGAACCGGGCTACTACCGCGATGGCGCCTTCGGCATTCGCATCGAGAACCTCGTGGCGGTGCAGGTGGCCCCGGAATTGCCAGGCGGCGACGCGCGCGAGATGCTGGAATTCGAGACGCTCACGCTCGCCCCCATCGACAGGCGGCTGATCGTGGCGGAGTTGCTGAGCGCGGTCGAACGGGCCTGGCTCGACGCCTATCACGCCCGCGTGGCGCGCGAGATCGGGCCGCTTGTCGGGCCCACCACGCGGGACTGGCTGGCGCGAGCCTGCGCACCTCTGTGACCACCAGAGGGGCGTTGCGCGGACACCCGGAAGCGCTAGGTTGCAGGCACAAGCAGGGAGACGGACATGGGCAATGACATGCGCATCCTGCCCGCAGAAGGCACCTGGGTGGTGCGCGCGGGCGGCGCGGTAATCGGAGAAAGCACGGCGGTGCTGGAACTGATCGAGGGTCGCCTGCCGCCGGTGATCTATTTCCCGCGCGGCGACATCGGCATGGCCTTCCTCGACACCTCCGCCACCCGCACGCATTGCCCGTGGAAGGGCGAGGCGAGCTATTACAGCATCCAGACCAAGAGCACGCTCATCCGCGATGCCGCATGGTCCTACGAGGATCCGGTCCCGGCGGCGGAGGCGATCCGCGGGTATCTGGCCTTCTACCCGGACAAGGTGACGCTCGAACAGCTTTGAGGGCCAGTACGCCCTCAGCCCATCCATGCCTTGCGCAGCATGTTGAGCGCGACGAGGATCAGGAACCCCGCGAAGACGCGCTTCAGCGGCTTGGGGTCCATCGCATGCGCCAGCCGGACCCCCCAGGGCGCGGTGATCAGCGTCATGGCGATGACGACGGCGAAGGCCACCAGGTTGACATGGCCGAGCGTGAAGGGCGGCCGCCCCTCCGGCGGGACCCCTGCGATCAGGAAGCCGATCACCGAAGGCACGGCGATCAGCAGCCCGAAGCCCGCCGCGGTGCCCACGGCGCGGTGGATCGGCAGGCCATAGAGCGACATCAGCGGCACCCCGAAGGAGCCGCCGCCGATGCCCATCAGCACCGAGAGGAACCCCACCGCGGGCGACATCGCGGCGCGCGCGGCGCCTTTCGGCATCCCCTCCCCCAGCCGCCAGTGCGCCCGCCCGAAGGCCATGTAGAGCCCGACAGCCAGCGCGAGGATGCCGAACACCGCCACCAGCGTGGCCGAGCGCAGTTGCGTGGCGGTCAGCATCCCCGCCACGGCACCGAGCGCGATACCCGGCCCCCAGCCCCTGAGGATGGCGGTATCGACCGCCCCCTTGCGGTGATGCGACGTGACCGAACGGATAGAGGTGACCACGATGGTGGCGAGCGAGGTGGCGAGGCAGATCTGCATCAGCACCGGGCTCTGGTAGCCGAGGCTCCAGAAGAAGGCGCCCGTGGCCATGAGCAGCGCGAGCATCGGCATCAGTTCGGCGAGCGGCGGCATCTGCGGGGCTCCGTGGTGGCGCTGTCCGTCTGCCGCAGTAGGCGGCGGCGCGGGCGGGCGCAACGGCTTTGATCACGGCGGCTCGCCCGCCGCGCGGTCACGACGCCGCGCGCAAACCCTCGGCCCCCACCGCCGCCAGCGCCATGCGCGGCACCTCGAGCCCCGCTCCGGGGCGGCACGCCCGCTCCGCGAGGATGCGCCGCCAGGCACGCGCCCCGGGACGTCCGGCGAACAGCCCCAGCATGTGCCGGGTCACCTGATGCAGCCGCCCCCCGCCCGCCAGATGGCGCGCGATATAGGGCTCCATGGCTGCCACCACGTCTTCGGGCGCGGGCGGCGGCGGCCCGCCATGCAGCCGGTGATCTGCCTCGGCCAGCGCGCCCATCGGCTCGTGATAGGCAGCGCGCCCGATCATCGCCCCGTCGAGCCCCTGCGCGAGGAAGCCTTCGACCTCGCCGATCCGGGTGATGCCGCCGTTTATCCAGATGGAAAGCCGCGGGAAGGCACGCTTCATCGCCGACACCAGTGCGTGATCGAGCGGTGGAATTTCGCGGTTCTCCTTCGGGCTCAGCCCCTGAAGCCAGGCCTTGCGCGCATGGATGACGAAGCGGCGCACGCCCGCCGCCGCCACCGTTTCGAGAAAGGCGGGCAGCGCCTCTTCCGGGATCTGGTCATCGACACCGATGCGGCACTTGACGCTGATCGCCGGGCCGTCCGGCCCGGCAGCCTCCAGCATGGCGGCACAGCAGTCGGCGACCAGTTCCGGGCGGCGCATCAGCACCGCACCGAAGCAGCCCGACTGCACCCTGTCGGATGGGCAGCCCACGTTGAGGTTGATGCCCGAGAAGCCGTGGCCCGCCGCCAGCCGCACCGCCGCTGCGAGTTCCGCGGGATCGGACCCGCCCAGTTGCAGAACCAGCGGATGCTCGGCCGGGTCATGGTCGAGCAGATGCAGCGCCCCGCCCTGCACCAGCGCGGGCGCGGCGACCATCTCGGTCCAGAGCTCGGCACGGGCGCTGATCTTGCGGTGCAGATAGCGGCAATGCCGGTCGGTCCAGTCCATCATGGGCGCCACGGCAAGGCGAGATGCGGGAAGAACATCATGGTTTTTTATTTTCATCAGATACTTATCTCTCGATTATCCCGTCCGCCCTTGCATCATGCGTTGAAGTTTGCGCCACCGTTTGGCGCGGTTTACATTAAATTAGTGCAAACTCAGACCAGATATTGGCACTCCTCGCGTAGCATCATCGCCCACGCTCGCAAAGACGGCTCTGCGACCCGGCTCGCCCAGATCCCGATCTGGCGCGCAAGTTCGATTGTGCAAGTTGGTTGTCTCGCATCTCCGAAGGCATCGCATTCAGCGACGGCAACGCCCGGCATGATGCCGCACGGACGGGTGCCGCCGGGCAATCCACATTACCCGTGTTCCGCCACAGCTTTTCCAACACCCTTCGGAATGGGCAGCCCCCCGGTCACATCACTCATGATGCCGTAACGCGGCATGGCCAGGGCGGCAGGCAGGCACGTCCCGCAAGCATGCATCCTTCCGGCGCGATCCAGCGCGGCATGCCCCGTGCCGGATCGTCCGGGGTGTCAATCCGCCAGGTCGAACAGGCCCTCGCGGATGAAGGCGAGATGAACCTGCACGGCGGAAGCGGCGGCATCGGCGGAGCGCATGTCGAGCGCGTCGAGAATGGTCCAGCGCCCTTCCCGCCGTGCGGCGGTGATCATCGCATACCATTCGATGAGCAGGCGGTTGTGCGTGCCCGCGACCAGTGCCTCATGCAGGGATTCGTCCCAGAGTTCGAACTCCTCGAAGCTGCGACTGGCTTCGGAGCGTTCGACGCAAAGGCGCACCCGTTCGACATCGCCAGGGCGCGCGTTCTCGACGAAGACCCGGGCGAGACGAGGCTCCACCGTCAGCCGGGCCTCCATCAGTTCCTTGGGGCCCGTGTCGCGCCAGGTGGGGCCTTCCTGCGGCTGCACGGGCCGCTCGGCAATGAAGGTTCCGCTGCCAACGCGGCGGTAGATCAACCCTTCCTGCTCCATTCGGCCGAGCACGCGGCGCACAGTCGCGCGCGAGACGCCGAACTGGCGAGCCAGCGTGCGCTCGGTCGGCAAGCGCTCGCCGGGACGGTGCCATCCCCCGACAGCCTTGCCCTGCAGCCAGCCTGCAAGACCCGCCTCGTCACCGGACCCGGAGCGGGGCCGGGTGGCCGGAGCAGCAGGGAGAACCAACGCCGTCCCCGGGCGCAAGCGCCCGTCCTGAAACGGCGCGGATTCCGGATTGGTTTCAATTTGGTCTGACATATTCGGATTGGTCTTTTCTTTGCCATTGTTGCAAAACGGATTTTATACAAATTCCGGAGGTGCTGCAACCAATCGAAAGGCGGACGCGTTCCGCATGCCGGAAAAGTATTCCGGTACCGTTGACCGCTGCACCTCCTCGGGCGCAGCATCCGCAAAACCCGAAGAAGTGCCCGGCGCGACCGGCACCGCCCCAGCGCCCCGCATGACCGCGGGACCGACCCGACAAGATGGAGATGCTTGCCATGTTTACCGACAGTCTGCGCCGACTGGCTTTCGGCCTTGCCGCAGGGGCCGCACTTGCCGCCACTGCCGCCACTGCCGCCGATGCGGAGCCGCGCGTGCTGCGCGCGATCTCGCCCTGGGCGCCTGCCTATTACTGGACAGAGCCGCTGCTCGAATTCGAACGTCGCGTCAACGCACAGCTTGGCGACAAGGTGAAGGTCGAATTCATCGGCCACGCCGATATCGTGCCGACCTTCGAGCAGTTCGAGGCGCTGCACAATGGCGTCGTGGACGTGATCCTCGGCGCCTCGTCCTACTACACCGGCCAGGTTCCGGAGGCGACGGCTGTGCTCTACACCCAGCTCCAGCCGAGCGAATTGCGGGAGAACGGCTTCTTCGAGCTCATGCAGAAGGTGCACCGCGAGAAGGCGAACGTGGTCTATCTCGCCAATGTCGGCGGCGGTGTAGGCAAGGCATTCCGCATGTATCTCAACAAGAAGATCGACAAGCCGGATTTCACGGGCCTCAAGATTCGCGTCTCGCCGGTCTATGTCGAACTGGTCAAGGCCCTGGGTGGGACGCCGGTAGTGATGAATCCCGGCGAGATCTACACAGCGCTGGAGCGCGGCGTGGTCGACGGCTTCGGCTGGTCCTATGGCGGCATCTCGGATTTCGGCTGGCAGGAAGTCACGAAGTACGCCATCGACCACGGCTTCTATTCCGCGAATACCGCGATCCTCTTCAATGGCGACGTCTGGGACAGCCTCGATGCCGAAACCCAGGCCGCGCTGGCCGAGATCGGGCGTGAGGTCGAGCTCTGGGCCCAGGATTACATGGACGCCCAGAACGAGGCCGACAACGAGCTGTTGAAGGCAGCGGGGGTGGAGTTCATCACCTTCTCCGATGCGGACAGGGAGGTCTACATCCGGACCGCCTACGACTCGGCCTGGACAGCCTTCATTGCCGAGCACCCGGAGGCCGGGCCGCAGCTTCGCGCGCTGGCAGAGTAATAACACCCCCCGCCCGCCCCGGTCGCGCGCGACCGGGGCGGCATTCTCTGTGCTCCTGCGACAGGACGGTGCCATGATGCTCGTCGGAAAGCTGTTCGACCGCCTCGAGGATCTGTGCGCCGCGATTGCGGCCCTGCTCGTGGTCCATGTCATGCTCAGCATTTCCGCCGATGTCGTGGGCCGGTATTTTCTCAACCGCCCGATCGGCTGGGCGATCGAGTTCGCCGAACATGCCCTGATGGCGCTCCCCTTCCTGTCCATGGCCTGGCTCGTGCGCGAGAACGGCCATGTCATCATCGACGTGGTGGTGCGGCTGCTGCCGGAGCTTCTGCGGCGCTGGCTGGAGGTATTCGTGTCCCTTCTGGCGGCCGCGACCACCGGTTTCGCCTGCTGGTTCGCGGTGCTCACCACGCTCAGCCTGTTCCGCCGCGGCGTGAAGACCATCGGCATCTATCCGATGGATCGATACCTCCTGATCGCTCTCGTCGCCTTCGGTCTGGGCCTGGCCTCGATCGAGTTCCTGCGCCTCGCCAGGCGGCAGATGCGCGAGATCCGCCGATGACCTGGTGGGAGCCTTTCCTCTACATCTTCGGCGGGCTTGGCGTTCTCGTCGCCATCGGCATGCCGGTTGCCTTCGCCTTCATCCTGGTCAACCTGGTGGGCATCGTGGTGCTGCAGGGTTTCGGCCGGCCGCTGGAACAACTGGCGCTGTCGATGCATGCCTCGGTGAGTTCCTTCACTCTGGCGCCCATTCCGCTCTTCGTGATGATGGGAGAACTGCTCTGGCACTCGCGCGTAGCCTTCCGCGCGCTCGACGTGCTCGAGAAGTTTCTTGGGCGTGTGCCGGGGCGGCTTTCCGTGCTGACCATCGGCACCGGGACGATCTTCTCCAGCCTTTCGGGTTCCACCATGGCGAACACGGCGATGCTGGGCTCGATGCTGCTGCCCGAGATGGAGCGCCGCGGCTATCACCGCTCCATGTCGATCGGGCCGATCCTCGCCAGCGGCGGGCTTGCGATGATGATCCCGCCCTCGGCGCTTGCCGTCATCCTGGCCTCGCTCGGGGGCCTTTCGATCGGGCGCATCCTGATCGGCGCCATGCTGCCCGGGCTGATGATGGCGGTTGGCTACATCGGTTACGTTGTACTGCGCTGCACGCTCCAGCCCGGGCTTACGCCGGGCTACGACGTGGCCCCGGCACCCTGGGGCGAACGGCTCTATGCACTGCTGGTCAACTTGCTGCCGCTGGCGATGATCGTGTTCCTGGTTACCGGTCTCATCGTGATGGGCGTGGCGACGCCCACCGAATCCGCCGCGCTGGGCTGCCTCGGCACAATCCTCGTCGTCGCGCTCTATCGCTCGCTGAGTTGGGACGTGTTCCGCCGGTCGCTTGTCGGCACGCTCAAGATCACCGGCATGATGATGGCGATCCTGGTGGGAGCCACTGGTTTCAGCCAGATCCTCGCCTTTTCCGGAGCGACGCGCGGGCTGTTGGCATGGATCACCGTCCTTCCGGTGGAGCCGCTGACGATCATCGCGATGTTCATGCTCGCCGTCCTGGTGCTCGGCATGTTCATGGAGCAGATCGCGATCATGCTGATCACCCTGCCGATCATGCTTCCGGTAGTCTCCGCGCTCGGCTTCGACCCGATCTGGTTCGGCATCCTGATGCTGATCAACCTTCAGATGGCGCTGACCACGCCGCCCTTCGGCTTTCTTCTCTTCGTCATGAAGGGAGTGGCGCCACCGGACGTGCGCATGCGCGACATCTACCTCTCCTGCCTGCCGTTCCTCGCCGTCGATGCCACCGTTCTGGCAGCTATCCTGGCCTTCCCGGAAATCGTGACCTGGTTCGAGACCCTGGTCTTCTCGTGAGCCGGAAACAGAAAGGACCGTTCCATGCCGATCACACCCGTTCATCACGTCCCCATGAAACCGGAATACAAGAGCCCCTTCAGTGCGGGCTTTCTGGTAGATGACTGTCGGCTTCTGTTCCTGTCGGGCTGCTGCACGATCCCGATCTACCACAAGCACCCGCATGACCCGGTGGAAGAGACGGAATGGCTGAAAGGCGATTTCGCCGAACAGACCGAACGCACCTTCGCCCACATGAAGCAGATCCTCGAAGCCGCGGGCGGTGGGTTCGAGCATGTCGTCTTCCTGACGATCTACCTCACCGACATGGCGGGGCAGGATGCGCTCAACGAGATCAGCTACCGCACGTTCAGCCGCGAGAACCCACCCGCGCGGACGCTGCTGAAGGTTGCCGAACTCGCCCATCCCAACATGCTGATCGAGGTCGACGGCGTCGCCGCGATCCCGAAAGGAGGAGCCTGAACCATGGTCGAGGAAAGCTTCCTGCTGCCACCCAGCGTTGACCCAGAGAAGCGCAAGCTCGGCATTCGCAACGTGCGCGCGGTCAATCATGCCGGCACGCGCACGGAATGTCATGTGCGCGACTTCGCACCCGTCGTCACCGACGAGCCGGACACGATGGGCGGCACGAACACCGCCCCGAGCCCGCTGGAAACCGCGCTTGTCGCGCTGGTGGGCTGCGACGGGGTGATCATCAATGGTGTCGCCGGGGCGATGGGCTTCGCCTACAGCCGAGTCGAGTTTGCCTGTTCGAGCCAGATCGACGTGCGCGGACCCAAGGGCGTGCCCGGCGTCCGGCCCTATTTCGAGAGCGTGGAGCTGGAGATCACGGTCTTCACCGACGAGCCGCCCGCGCGCTTCGAGAAGCTGCAGAAGAACGTGGAGTTCCGTTGCCCGGTCATGAACCTCTTTCGCGCAGCGGGTGTCGCGCTCGACGTGCATTGGGCCAGCCGCCCCGCCGCCGACGCCGCAAGCAGGGAGGCAGGGCGATGAGACTGGTCAGCTACAGCCTCGACGGACAGTCCGGCACAGGCTGTCTCGACGCCGAAGACAAGGTGCGCGATCTGACCTGGCTTACCGGGCCGGGCGGCATGAACGCGCTGATCGAGGCCGCCGAGGATCTGTTGCCTCGTGCGCGGGCCGCGCTGGAGCAGCAGCGGCTGCCGCTCGTCGCCGGTGCGCGGCTCGTCGCACCGGTCCCGCAACCGGTGCGCAACATCTTCTGCGCGGGCAAGAACTACTTTGCCCATGCGCACGAGTTCCACGACAGCGGCTTCGATTCGACCGGAGGCGAGGCGGTACCGGAGTTCCCGATCATCTTCACCAAGGCCACGACCAGCGTGATAGGCCCGGGCGCGCCGGTCCCGGCAAGCAGCGACCCGACGGCATCGGTCGATTACGAGGGTGAACTGGCGGTGGTGATCGGACGCGGCGGGCGGGAAATCCCGCGCGAGCGGGCGCTCGGTCATGTCTTCGGCTATGTGATCGTGAACGACATCACCTCGCGCGAATTGCAGAAACGCCATGGCCAATGGGTCCTGGGCAAGGGCATGGACGGCTTCTGCCCCATGGGTCCCTGGATTGCCACGCCCGACGAGACGGGGCCGCTGGATGCGCTCACGCTGCGCACGGAAGTGAACGGCGAGTCGCGCCAGGAGGCCCGGATTGCCGATCTGATCTTCGACGTGCCGGCGCTCATCGCCGCTATCTCCGAGCGCATCACGCTGCTGCCCGGCGACATCATCGCCACGGGCACGGCCCCCGGAGTGGGCATCGGCTTCACCCCGCCAAAATACCTGAAACCGGGCGACCGGGTTGCGGTGACGATCGACCGGCTCGGCCGCCTGGAGAACCCGATCATCTGAGAGGGAGGCGTAGATGGACCTTGGCATCGAGGGTGCGACGGCACTCATCCTTGGCGGCACGAAGGGACTGGGCTACTCCTGCGCCGCACATCTGCACGCGGCCGGGGTGAGGGTGGCGCTGGTGGGGCGCGACCCGGAAACCGGCCGGGCGGCCGCTGCCGCGCTTGGCGCAGGTGCGCATTTCATCGCGGGCGATCTGGCCGATCCGGTCGCCCGGGCCGACATCCTTCAACGGACCCAGGCCGCGCTCGGCGTCGCGCCTGCCATACTTGTGACCAACGCCGGAGGCCCGCCCCCCGGAGAATTCACCGAACAGCCCCCCGACGCC
>PHEG01000562.1 GCA_002842835.1 Alphaproteobacteria bacterium HGW-Alphaproteobacteria-2
GACCACGGTCTCGGCCTTCGTGCATCTCTACAGCTTCGGCTACATGGCGCATGACGAGAATTTCCGCGAGGGCGAGAGCTACCGGCCGCGCTTCTTCGCGTATCTGTCGTTCTTCACCTTCGCCATGCTGATGCTGGTGACCTCCGACAACCTGTTGCAGCTCTTCTTCGGCTGGGAGGGTGTGGGCGTCGCATCCTACCTGCTGATCGGGTTCTACTACCGCAAGCCTTCGGCCAATGCCGCCGCGATCAAGGCCTTCATCGTCAACCGGGTGGGCGATTTCGGCTTCGCGCTGGGGATCATGGCGATCTATTTCCTGCTCGACTCGGTGCGCTTCGACGACATCTTCGCCGCCGGTGCGCAACTGGCGGAGACGGAAATCACCTTCCTCTGGACGTCCTGGAACGCCGCCGAACTGGTCGCGGTCCTCCTGTTCATCGGCGCCATGGGCAAGTCGGCGCAAATCTTCCTGCACACCTGGCTGCCCGACGCGATGGAGGGCCCGACGCCCGTCTCGGCGCTGATCCATGCCGCGACGATGGTCACCGCAGGGGTCTTCCTCGTCTGCCGCATGTCGCCGCTCTTCGAGTTCGCGCCGCAGGCGCTGGCCTTCGTCACGGTGATCGGGGCGACCACGGCCTTCTTCGCGGCCACGATCGGGCTGGTGCAGAACGACATCAAGCGGGTGATCGCCTATTCCACCTGCTCGCAACTGGGCTACATGTTCGCCGCTGCGGGCGTGGGTGTCTATCAGGCGGCCATGTTTCACCTCTTCACCCATGCCTTCTTCAAGGCGATGCTGTTTCTCGGCGCGGGTTCGGTCATCCATGCGATGCACCACGAGCAGGACATGCGCGCCTACGGCGGGCTGCGCCACAAGATCCCCTATACCTTCTGGGCGATGATGATCGGCACGCTGGCGATCACCGGGGTGGGCATCCCGCTCACGCATATCGGCTTCGCCGGGTTCCTGTCGAAGGATGCGATCATCGAGTCGGCCTTCGCCGCCCATTCCGGTGTCGGGCAATATGCCTTCCTGGCTCTCGTCCTGGCCGCGGCGATGACCGCCTTCTATTCCTGGCGGCTGATGTTCATGACCTTCTACGGGAAACCGCGCGGCGACAGGCATACCCATGAGCACGCGCACGAGAGCCCCATG
>PHEG01000056.1 GCA_002842835.1 Alphaproteobacteria bacterium HGW-Alphaproteobacteria-2
GACTCCAGTTCCCCATCACGCAGGGTTCCAGATGCGACGGTCGGATGACGCGGGATACGCCCGCCCGTCCAGAGGCCCCGCGAACCCTCTCGGTCGTGTAAACGCGACCGCACAACACGGCTGCGCCGTCACGAGTGTCGCGCGCCGCCCATGAAGGACAAGCCTTGTTCGATTTCGATATGCTCGGCCTCGCGCCGACACTCAATACCGCACTGAAGCGCCTGGGCCTGGACCAGCCCACCCCGATCCAGGCTCGGGCGATCCCGCTGGCGCTGGAAGGGCACGACATTCTGGGCCTGGCCCAGACAGGCACCGGCAAGACGCTGGCCTTCGGCCTGCCGCTCGTCGAGCAACTGCTGGCGCAGCCGGGCAGACCCGCGCCCAAGACCGCCAAGGCGCTGGTGCTGGCGCCGACGCGCGAGCTGACCAACCAGATCGCCGAAAGCCTGCGTGGGCTGACCACGGGCACCAAGCTGCGCGTTGCGACCGTGGTCGGCGGCCAGTCCATTGGCAAGCAGATCGCCGTGCTGGCGCAGGGCACCGATATCCTTGTGGCCACGCCCGGGCGACTGATCGACCTGATGGAGCGCGGCGCCATCAGCCTCGGCGAGGTACGCCACCTGGTGCTGGACGAGGCCGATCAGATGCTCGACCTCGGCTTCATCCACGCGCTGCGCCGGATCGCGTCGCGACTGGGCACGCCGCGTCAGACCATGCTGTTCTCGGCCACGATGCCCAAGCAGATGGAAGAGCTGTCCCGCGCCTACCTGAACGACCCGCGCCGCGTGCAGGTCGCGCCTCCGGGCCAGATAGCGGACAAGATCACCCAGTCGGTTCATTTTGTTGACAAGGGCGACAAGCCCGCACGCCTGCGCGAGATCCTCCTGCGCGACCGTGCCGCGCTGACGCTTGTCTTCGCGCGCACCAAACACGGCGCGGAGAAGCTGATGAAGGGGCTCGTGGCCGACGGGTTCAACGCCGCCTCGATCCACGGCAACAAGAGCCAGGGCCAGCGCGACCGCGCGATCCAGGCGTTCCGGGCGGGCAGCGTCACCACGCTGGTCGCCACCGATGTGGCCGCGCGCGGCATCGACATTCCAGGCGTCGCCTATGTGATCAACTATGACCTGCCCGATGTCCCCGACAATTACGTGCACCGCATCGGCCGCACCGCCCGTGCCGGGCGCTCGGGCGAGGCGATCGCCTTCTGCGCGCCCGACGAGGCCGACCTTCTGCGCCAGATCCAGAAGCTGATGAAAGCCGATGTGCCGGTTGCCAGCGGCAGTGCGCCGCCCGCCGAGAGGGAGGACACCGGCGGCCATCGCCCCGGCGCGCCACGCCGCCGCGGGCGTACCGAGGTGAACGGCGCGGCTTTCCCTGCACCCGCAAAGCGTCGGCGCGTGCGTCGGCGCCGGGCCGCCTGAGCGCGGCGCATCCGCGCCGCGGCAGGTGCGTCAATCGAGGCGCTGCGTCCCGTAGAGGATGCGGCGCGCTCAGGTCGGCGGGAAGCCGTGCCGGGCGTGGAAGCGGGCGAGTTCGCGCGGGCTGGGCGCCCGGCCCGTGAAGATCTCGACATAGGCCGGGATGCGGGCCATGCGCGTAGCGAGGTCTTCCTCCGCCTGTATCGAGATATAGCCGATCTGGGTGAGGTAGATCGCGCGCGCCCGTACATCGGCGCGCACGCCATCCTCGCCGAAGCGCTTCAACATCGCGGCCAGCGCGTCGAGCCGCTGCTCGTCGGCACGGTGCACCTGCGCCAGGACATCGGGCGCGGAGAGTGCCCAGCTTCGCACCGCGAACTCGAAGCGCGCATCGAAGAGCGCCGAATCGAGCCAGCAGTCGATGACGTTCAGCATCGCCTCGGCGGCGGTTTCAGCATAGGCTTCGGCGCGCCGCACGAGATTGCCGGTGTTCTTCTCGCGCCAGCGGGCGAGCACCCCATCGAGCAGCGACTCCCGACTCTTGAAGAACCAGTAGAAGCTGGTGCGCGACAGCTTCAGCCGCTGCGCGAGCGGCAGGATCTTCACCGCCTCGATGCCGCCCTCGAGCAGTGCCTCCTGAGCCGCCCCGAGCCAGAGATCGGGCGATCCGCGCCAGCCGCCGTCATGCGCATGCTGTTCCATGCTGCGATTCTAGCGGACCTGTCACTAGTGTCAATAAAATGAACATTAATGAATGTCAGATTGACATATATGAACATTTTACCTTAGCCTCGATCGCGTATCATGCCAAGCCCGGCCCCGCCATGACCGCGTCAAACGACCCGCTGCTGCAGCCCTTCCGGCTCCGCCACCTGACCCTGCGCAACCGGGTCATGCTGAGTGCGCATGAGCCTGCCTATCCCGAGGACGGCATGCCCAAGGGCCGCTACCGCGCCTATCACGTCGAGCGCGCCCGCGGCGGTGTGGCCCTGACCATGACGGCAGGTTCGGCCGCCGTCTCGAAGGACAGCCCGCCCGCCTTCAACAACATCCTCGCCTGGAAGGACGAGGTGGTTCCATGGGTCAGGGAACTGACCGACGCAGTGCATGCGGAAGGGGCTGCGATCATGATCCAGCTCACTCATCTCGGGCGACGCACCCGCTGGGACACGGGCGACTGGCTGCCCGTCATCTCGTCCTCGCACAGCCGCGAGGCCGCGCATCGCGCCTTCCCCAAGAAGCTGGAAGACTGGGACATCGCGCGCATCATTACCGACTATGCCGACGCCGCGGAGCGAATGAAGGCGGGCGGCATGGACGGGATCGAAATCGAATCCTACGGGCACCTGATGGACCAGTTCTGGTCGCCGCTCACAAACACGCTCGATGCGCCCTATGGCGGCACGCTGGACAACCGGCTGCGCTTCGCCTTCGAGGTGCTCGGGGAAATCCGCAGGCGCGTCGGGCCCGATTTCATCGTCGGCATCCGCTATTCAGGCGACGACATGCTCGAAGGGGGTGTCGGCCGGGAGGAGGGGCTGGAGATTTCGCGGCGGCTGAAGGACAGCGGGCTGATCGACTTCCTGAACGTCGTGCGCGGCCATATCGACACCGACCCCGGGCTGACAGACGTGATCCCGATCCAGGGGATGAGGAGCGCGCCGCATCTCGATTTCGCAGGCGAGATCCGCGCCGCGACCGGGTTCCCCACCTTCCATGCCGCGCGCATCCCCGATGTGGCGACCGCGCGGCACGCGATCGCCAGCGGCAAGCTCGACATGGTGGGCATGACGCGCGCGCACATGACCGACCCGCATATCCTGCGCAAGGTCATGGAGGGGCGCGAGGACGACATCCGTCCCTGTGTCGGTGCCAACTACTGCCTCGACCGCATCTATCAGGGGGGCTCGGCCTTCTGCATCCACAACCCGGCCACCGGGCGCGAGCAGCAGATGCCGCACGACATTTCGCGTGCCACGACCCGGCGCAAGGTGGTGATCGTGGGCGCCGGGCCCGGCGGCATGGAGGCGGCGCGCGTCGCGGGCGCACGCGGGCACGAGGTGGTGGTATTCGAGGCCGCCGACCGCCCGGGCGGGCAGATACGGCTCACCGCGCAGAGCGAACGGCGGCGCGAGATGATCTCGATCATCAACTGGCGCCAGACGCAGTGCGAGAAACTCGGCGTGCACTTCCAATTCAACACCTGGGCAGAGCCGGAGACGGTGCTGGCCGAAGCCCCCGATGTGGTGATCGTCGCCACGGGCGGCCTGCCCGACACCGAGGTGCTCTCCCGCGGGAACGATCTGGTCGTCTCATCCTGGGACATCATCGCGGGCGACGTGCGCCCGGGCACGAATGTGCTCGTCTACGACGACGCGGGCGACCATGCGGGGCTGCAGGCTGCCGAGATCGCCGCGCGGTCGGGCGCACGGGTCGAGATCATGACGCCCGACCGCACGTTCGCCCCCGAGGTCATGGCAATGAACCTCGTGCCCTATATGCGCAGCCTGCAAAAGCTCGATACGACCTTCACCGTCACCTACCGCCTCATGGCCGTCGAGAAGGACGGCAACGAACTGATCGCCCATGTCGGCAGCGATTATGGCGGTGTCGCACGGACCCGCCGGGTCGATCAGGTGGTGGTCAATCACGGCACGATCCCGCTCGACGACCTCTATTTCGCGCTGAAGCCGCTGTCGGTGAACCTCGGCGAGGTCTCGCACGATCAGCTCGTCGCCGGAGAGCCGCAGTCGGTGGTGCGCAATCCCGATGGCCGCTTCCGGCTCTTCCGCATCGGTGATGCGGTGTCGGCGCGCAATACCCATGCGGCGATCTACGACGCGCTGCGACTCGTCAAGGATATCTGATCGGCGCGGACCGGGCCCGTCGCCGGTTTCGCGGACGCTGGCCTACGAAACCCGGATCGCAGGCGCGCCCGGGACCATCCGGCCGATGACCGCGGCCTCGTGGCCCGCGTCGCGCAGCGCCGCCACCAGCCGCCCGGCCTCCGCAGGCGCGACAGCGGCGAGCAGGCCGCCTGCCGTCTGCGGGTCGTGCAGCAGCGCCGCCCGCGGACCGATGCCGCCCGCCACCGGGGCCGCGGCGCGGTTCGCCTCCCAGATAGTCGATCGGATACCCTGCGATGCCAGCGCCTCGGCCCCGGGGAAGACCGGCACCGCCGCAAGGTCGATCTCGGAGGCGAGCCCCGAGGCGCGGCAGATCGCCATGAGATGCCCCGCCAGACCGAAACCCGTGACATCCGTCATCGCGTGCGCCTCTGCGAGGATCGCCGCTGCATCGCCTTGCGGTCGTTGCAGGACGTCGAAGAGTGCCGCTATGTCGCGCCCGTCGGCCAGGCCGCGCATCTCGCCGGCCAGCAGCGTGCCCGTGCCGATGGGACGCGACAGGATCAACGTATCGCTTGGGCGCGCGCCCGCTGTGGTGACCGGGTTCCCGTCCAGCAGTCCCGTGAGGGTGAAGCCGATGCTCGTCTCCGCGCCCACGCCAGAATGGCCGCCGACGATCTCTGCCCCCGCTGCGCGCAGCGCATCGCCCGCCTGCGACATGATCTCGGCCAGGCTGCGCGCCTGCAGTACCTGCGACATGCGCGCCAGCGTCACCGAGACGAGTGCTGCCTGCGGGCGCGCGCCCATCGCCCAGATGTCGCCCAGGGCATGCAGTGCCGCGATGCGCGCCATGAGCCCGAAATCCGCGGTGAAGGCGCGCAGATGGTCGGTGGTCAGCACCTGCCGCGCGCCGCCCACCTGCAGCACCGCCGCATCGTCGCCCGGCCCGACCAGCACGTGGGCGCGCGTGCCCGGGGCTTCGGCCGCCAGCACCTCGGCCAGCACCCCCGGCGCCACCTTGCCGCCGCAGCCTCCACAGAGTGGCTCTGCCGTGGTCTCCTCGGCCAGCGCGCGCAGCCGAGGCGCGGGCGGGGCCGGCATGGCAGGCAACGGGTCGAACTTCGCCATGAAGCGGCGGTCGATTCGATCCTTCCAGCGCCAAACGAGCGGCCCGGCGATTGTCAGACCCGCCTTCTCGGCGAGCGCCGAGCGTCTGCCGAGCGATACGAGCTTCAGGAAATGCTTCTGAGGGCGGAAGGGGCGCGTTGCCCCACCCGTCAGCACCGCGCGCAGGTTGTCGCGGAGAACCGGTGCCGCGCGCACCGCGAAGACCCCGGCCTTGGGACGCGGGGCGTGGCTCAGATGCGCGCAATCGCCCGCGGCGAAGAGCGCCGCCTGCCCTTCGACACGCAGATCGGGGCCGACGCGCAGGAACCCGTCGGTGGTTACCGGCAGGCCGGTCTGCGCCAGCCAGCCATGCGCCCGCGCCCCGGCGGCGCCCGCGGTGAAGTCCGCGGCGATGGACGTGCCGTCCGCAAGCCACGGCCCCTCAGCCGTGACCCGCGCCACCCCGGCCCCGGTGAGCACACGCACACCCTCGGCTGCGAGAGCAAGCGCGAGCCGCGGGCGCGCGCCCGGTGCATCGGCGGCCATTGTCGGGCCGCGTTCCAGCAGGGTTACCTCGGCGCGCCCGCAGACGCGCCGCAACCGGTGCGCCATGGCCATCGCCAGTTCGACGCCCGCGATGCCGCCGCCGATCACCACCGCCTGCGGCGCGGCCTGTCCTGCCCCGGC
>PHEG01000057.1 GCA_002842835.1 Alphaproteobacteria bacterium HGW-Alphaproteobacteria-2
CCGGTGCCCGCCGGGGGGCCGCCTGCCTCGACGCATTTCACCCCGCCCCAGCCCTCGAAGATGAAATCCTCGGGGCGCAGCTCCTCGGCGTGGAAATCGACCTCCTTCAGGATGTCGATCACCGTGGGCACCAGACTGCCGGTCAGCGTGAAGGTGCTGTCGTGCTTGGGGTCACAGCCGATCTGCAGCACCCGCTTGCCGAGGCTGGCGAAGGCCGCCGAGAGGTTCGACGAGGTGGTGGACTTGCCGATGCCGCCCTTGCCGTAGACCGAGAAGACCTTGGCCCCCTCGATGCGAAGATCGCCGGGCTGATGCACCTGCACCGAGCCTTCTCCGTCGAGCCCCCGGAGGGCGGGGATCTCGTCTCTCGGGCTCATGGGTGCCTCCCTTCGGTTGTGTGGATCGCGTAGCAGGTCATTCCGCCGCCACTCCTTCCATCCGGTCTTCCAGCGCGTCCGCCGCCGCCTGCAACGCCGCCAGCGTCTCGGCGTCGGGGGTCCAGTAGGCGCGCTCCTGCGCTTCCAGCAGGCGGTTGGCCATGCGGCTCGACGCGACGGGGTTGAGGCTGGCCAGCCGGGCGCGCATCCCCTCGTCGAGCACGAAGGTCTCGGAGATCCGCTGATAGACCCAGGGCTCCACCTGGCCGGTCGTGGCCGACCAGCCGAGCGTGTTGGTCACCGCCGCCTCGATCTGGCGCACACCTTCGGCCCCATGCGCGAGCAGCGCCTCGTAGAACTTCGGGTTCAGCGCCCGCGAGCGCGTCTCCAGCGCCAGTTGGTCGGTCAGCGTGCGCACCTTGCCCGCGCCGCGCGTCTGGTCGCCGATATAGACCGCAGCTTCCTGCCCGCCGCGGGCCCGGCGCACGGCGCGCGAGATGCCGCCCAGCGTGTCGAAATAATGGTCCACCGTGGTGACCCCCAGCTCGACCGACTCGAGGTTCTGATAGGCCACGTCCACATCGCGCAGCGCCTGCGCCAGCAGCGCCGGGCGCGCCTGCGCCTTGCCGTTCACCCCGTAGGCGAAGCTCTTGCGTGCCTCGTAGGCGTCGGCCAGTTCGTCCTCCCCGCCGAAGGCGGAGCTTTCGACAAGCTGGTTGACGTTCGATCCATAGGCGCCCTCCGCGTTCGAGAAGACGCGCAGCGCCGCGGTCTCGATGTCGCAGCCGATGCGCTCGGCATAGGCCAGCGCATGGGCACGGATGAAGTTCTGTTCCCCGGGCTCGTCGGTGGTGGCCGCCTTCAGTGCCGCCTCGGCCAACATGCGTGTCTGCAAGGGCAGCAGGTCGCGGAAGATGCCCGACAGCGTCATGATCACGTCGATACGCGGGCGGCCCAGTTCGGCCAGCGGGATCAGGTCGGCCCCCGAGAGCCGCCCGAAGGCATCGAAGCGCGGGCGCGCGCCGATCAGCGCCAGCGCCTGGGCGATCGGGCCGCCATCGGACTTGATGTTGTCCGAACCCCAGAGCACCATCGCGACGGTGCGCGGCAGGCTGGCGTGCGTGTCGAGCAGAAGCTGCGCCTGGCGCGCCCCCTCGCGGCAGGCGAATTCCGTTGGCATGCGGAACGGGTCGAAGGCGTGGATGTTGCGCCCCGTCGGCAGCACTTCGGCCGAACGGATCAGATCGCCCCCCGGCACCGGCGGCGTGAAACGGCCCGCCAGCGCGCGCAGCAGCGCGGGTGTTTCGCTGTCGGTTGCCAGCGCCGCGGCCACCCGGGCGCGGGTGTCGTCGGCCCCTTCTATCAGAGTCAGATACTGCGCGCGCTGCGCCTCCGACAGCGGGCGGCCCAGCACATGCAGCCCCTCGGGGATCAGCGCGTCCTCGGTCTCCAGCAGTTTCAGCCACAACGTCTGCGGCGCGGCCCCGTCGAGATCAACGGCGCGCGCCTGTTCGGCGATCAGCGCCTCCAGATCGGCACGCGCCGGGTCGTCACCGGGCGTCGCGCGCCAGCGCGTCAGGCTGTCCTTGAGTTCCGCCAACCCCTTGTAAAGCCCGGCCTGCGCCAGCGGCGGGGTGAGATGTGTCACCGTCACCGCATTGGTGCGGCGCTTGGCCAGCGTCGCCTCGGAGGGGTTGTTCGAGGCGTAGAGGTAGACATTCGGCATGTCGCCGATCAGCCGGTCGGGCCAGTCGTTGCCGCAGGGCCCCGCCTGCTTGCCGGGCATGAACTCCAGCGCGCCATGCATGCCGAAATGCAAGAGCACATCCGCGCGGAACCGGTTCTTCAGCCACAGATAGAACTGCGCGAAGGCATGCGTGGGCGCGAAGCCGCCCTCGAAGAGCAGCCGCATCGGGTCGCCCTCGTAGCCGAACGCGGGTTGCAGCCCGACGAAGACCTTGCCGAACTGCGCGCCGAGCACGAACACGCCGCGCCCGTCGGACTGCACGCGCCCCGGCGCCGCGCCCCATTGCGCCTCGATCTCGGCCAGCCAGGGCGTGCCGGCGACGATCTCTTCCGCGCCGATATGAGCGGCGACGTTGGCCTCCTGCCCGTGGCGTGCTGCACTGCCCGCCAGCACGGCGGCGCGCAGATCTTCCACCGTGGCGGGGGGTGCTAGGTCGTAGCCCTCTGCGGCCATGGCATGCAGGGTGTTATGCAGCGAGGCGAAAACGTCGAGATAGGCCGCTGTGCCTGCCGCCCCGGCATTCGGCGGGAAGCCGAAGAGCACGATGCCGACCCGCCGCTCCGCCACCGCAGAGCGGCGGAGCCGGGCAAGCCGCGCGACACGAGCGGCCAGCCGCTCCAGCCGTTCCGGGCAGGGGGCCATGGCGCGCGGCTCGGGCCCGGCGGTGCAGGCGTGGGCGCAACCAGTGCAGGGTTCGGCCCCGTGCCGTCCGGCGAAGACGGTGGGCACGGATGCGCCGTCAAGCTCTGGCAGGGCGACCAGCATCGTCGTCTCGATCGGGCCCAGCCCGCCCTTCGAGGCGGCCCATTGCGCAAGCGTCTGGAACTCCAGCGGATGCGCGGCGATGTAGGGAATGTCGAGCCGACGCAGCACCTCGACCGCGGCGGCGTTGTCGTTATAGGCGGGCCCGCCCACCAGGCTGAAGCCGGTGAGCGAAACCAGCGCATCGACCACCGGCCTCCCCTCGCGCTCGAAGTAAGCTTCGATGGCGGGCCGCCCGTCGAGCCCGCCCGCATAGGCCGGGATCACAGCCAGCCCCGCCGCCTCCAGCGCACGGATCGCAGCGTCGTAGTGGGCGGTGTCGGCCGAGAGCACGTAAGAGCGCATCAGCAGAAGGCCCACGGTGGCGCTCGCCCCCTCTGGCCGGGGCAGTGCCGCCGGGTCGGTGCCGATGCGCCCGGGCAGATCGGGATGGTAGATCCCGGTATCGGGGTATTCGATGGGCAGCGGCGCCGTCGCACCGTGCCAGGCCGGAACCCGGGCGTAGCGCGAGATCAGGAAGCGCACCATCGCCTCGATGTTGTCGTCCGATCCGCCCAGCCAGTATTGCATGGTCAGAAACCAGGCGCGCAGGTCCTGCGCCTTGCCGGGGATGTATTTCAGGATCTTCGGCAGGCGGCGCAGCATCCGCATCTTGCTCTCGCCGCTCTGCGTCGAGGATTTCGACGAGCCGCGAAGCCGCTTGAGCAACGCCATCGTGTCGGACTGCGGCGCGGCCATGTCGAGCCCGCCCATGCGGGTCAGCGTGACGATCTGCGCGTCCGCGATGATGCCCGCCATCGCGTCGCAGCCTTCGCGGCGGGCGCGCAGCGCGGGCAGGATCGCCTGCACATGCTCCTCGAGGAAGATCAGATTGCAGATGACAATGTCGCCCTCGGCGACCGCCGCCCGTGCCGCCGCCAGCGCTTCGGGGCTCTCGCCCCATTCGGCGGCGGCATGGACCGAAAGCGACAGGCCGGGGAAATCCTGCTCCAGCCGTTCGGCGGCGCGCGCGCAGGGCCCGGCGGCGTGCGAGTCAAGCGTGACAATCACCACGCGGTAGCCCGGGCGCGGGCCGGTTATGCCAGCATCATCGCGCATAATGGGCCTTCGCCTCGTAGAGCGTATCGACGGTGATCTCGCGCAGCCCCTTCTCGGCGGCGAAGCTCTCGGTGTTGCGCCGCGCCTTGCCGCGCACGAAGAAGGGCACCTTGCGCAACTCGCGCTCGGCGGGCTCGAGCCAGATGACCTCGCCGGAAGGTGCGGCCTCGGCCACCTCCGCCCGCGCCCCGTGCCCGCCGTGGTGGCTGGCCCCGGCGGCGTCGTTGAACTCGAAATCATCGCGGAACATGTGCAGCAGGTGCTCTTCGAGCCCCATCACCAGCGGGTGCACCCAGGTGTCGAAGATGACGTTCGCACCCTCGCAACCCATCTGCGGGGCATAGCGCGCGGGGAAGTCCTGCACATGCACGGGGGCCGAGATCACCGCCGCGGGGATGCCCAGCCGCTTGCCGATCATCCGCTCCATCTGCGTGCCGAGGATCAGCTCGGGCTGCGCCGCGGCAATGGCCGCCTCGACCTCGAGGTAGTCGTCGCTGACCAGAGCCTCGAGCCCGTAGCCCTTCGCCAGCGCGCGGATGGGCCGCGCCATCTCGCGGTTGTAGCAGCCGAGGCCCACGACATCGAAGCCCATCTCTTCGCGCGCAATTCGGGCCGCCGCCGCCGCATGGGTGCCGTCGCCGAAGACGAAGACACGCTTGCCGGTGAGGTAGGTGGAATCGACCGAGGCCGAATACCACGGCATCCGCAGGCGACTCTCGTCGAGGCGCGGCGCGACATCGGCGAGCGCCGCCACCTCGGCCACGAAATCGCGCACAGCCCCCACGCCGATGGGCACGGTGCGAGTGTAGGGCTGCCCCAGCTCGCGCTCCATCCAGCGGCAGGCCGCCTCGCCCGTTTCGGGATACATCAGCACGTTGACATGCGCGGCCCCCAGCCGGGCGATATCGGCAGGCGTGGCACCATAAGGGGCCGTCACATTGACGCTGATGCCCATGTCCGAGAGCATGCCCGCCAGTTCGTCGATGTCGTCGCGGTGGCGGAAGCCCAGCGCCGTGGGCCCGATCAGGTTGGCCGAAGGGCGCGCGCTGCGCTCTATCGGCCGGGCAAGGGCGCGAACGATCCGAAAGAAGGTCTCGTCGGCACCGAAATTCTCTTTCCGCTGGTAGCTGGGCAGTTCCAGCGCGATCACCGGCACCGGCAGGCCCATCGCCTCGGCCAGCCCGCCCGGGTCGTCCTGGATCAGCTCGGCTGTGCAGGAGGCGCCAACGATCAGCGCCTCGGGGCGGAAGCGCTCGTAGGCGTCCTGACAGGCGGTCTTGAAGAGATTGGCGGTGTCCGCGCCCAGATCCCGCGCCTGGAAGGTGGTGTAGGTCACCGGCGGGCGGTGGTTGCGGCGCTCGATCATGGTGAAGAGCAGATCGGCATAGGTATCGCCCTGCGGCGCGTGCAGCACGTAGTGCAGCCCCTTCATGGCGGTGGCCACGCGCATCGCGCCGACATGGGGCGGGCCCTCGTATGTCCAGAGCGAGAGCTTCATTCCGCCGCCTCCCGCGCCAGCAGGGACCGGCGGCGGAGCGGGCGGGCGAAGAGCCCGGCCAGATCGCCCGCCTGTTCGTAGAAATGAACCGGCGTGAACACCAGTTCGATTGCCCATTTGGTGGCCATCCCCTCGGCCTCCAGCGGGTTGGCGAGGCCGAGACCGCAGACCGTGAGATCGGCGCGCGCCACCCGGGCGCGGTCGAGCTGTCGCTCGACATGCTGGCCCTCGGCGATCCGCGGCCCTTCCGGCAGCAGCGCCAGTTCCGGCGCCATGATCTGCGCGTGCAGATAGGGCGTGCCCACCTCGACGGCGGTCATGCCGCATTCGCGGGCGAGAAAGCGCGCCAGAGGGATCTCGAGCTGGCTGTCGGGGAAGAAGAACACCGACTTGCCCGTAAGCCCCGCGCCCGCCTGCGCCACGGCGCGGCGCGCACGCTCACGCGGGGCGCGGGTGACGGCTTCGAACCGGTCTTCGGGCACGCCGAATTCGGCAGCGATGGCGCGCAGCCAGGCGGTCGTGCCCTCCTCGCCGAAGGGGAAGGGGGCTGCGATGTGGCGCGCGCCGGCACGGCGGGCAGGCAGCACGCTGACCGGGCCGATGCCCAGATCGGCGAAGAGCGCCAACATCTGCTCCTCCACCACGTCGGGCAGCGCCCCCGCCACCAGAAGCTGGCGCGCAGGCGTCTCGGGCAGCACCGGTACCATGGCTGCAAGGCAGGCGTCCTCGCCCTCGGTGAAGGTCGTCTCGATGCCCGAGCCCGAATAGTTCAGCACCCGCACCCGCGGGGCGTAGCGCTGGCTCAACCGCTCCGCCGCCCTGGCGAGGTCGAGCTTGATCACTTCCGAGGGGCAGGAGCCGACGAGAAAGAGCTGCCGTATGTCAGGCCGACGTGACAGAACGCGGGCCACCTGGGCATCGAGTTCGTCCTGCGCATCGGCCATTCCGGCAAGGTCGCTCTCTTCGAGAATGGCGGTGCCGAAGCGCGGCTCGGCGAAGATCATGACGCCCGCCGCG
>PHEG01000058.1:0-1927 GCA_002842835.1 Alphaproteobacteria bacterium HGW-Alphaproteobacteria-2
GGCGGCCCGCGAGATGCCCGAGCGGCTCAACGTCGCGCAGAAATGCACCTTCTGCATCGACCGCATCGACGCGGGGCTGGCGCGTGGCCTGACCCCGGGCCTGGACCCGGAGGCGACGCCCGCCTGCGCCAATGCCTGCATCGCCGATGCGCTGGTCTTCGGCGACCTCGACAACCCGGAAAGCCGCGTGTCGCGGCTGCTGGAGGAGCACGAGAACTTCGTCATGCACGACGATCTCGGCACCGGGCCGGGGCTCCGCTACCTCTGGGCGCCGAAGGGTGCCGAGGAGGCGGCCGCGCCCGCCGCGTCGCTGGCCACTCCGGACGAGACAGGGCTCACAGGCGTGGCACCCTGGCATCAGACGAGCTGGGACTGGCGCGCGGCGGCCAACTTCATCTGCGGCGGTGCGGGCAGCGGGCTGGTCGCCCTGGGCGTGCTGGCCGGGCTTGCGGGCAGCGGGCCGCTTCTTCCGGCACTATTTGCAGGGCTCATGCTGGTGGGCTTCGGGCTTCTGTGCGTCTGGGCAGAGATCGGGCGGCCCTGGCGCTTCCTCAACGTGTTCAGCAAACCCGCGACCTCATGGATGTCACGCGAGGCCTGGGCCGCGGTGGCGCTCTTCGCTTCGGGCGGCGGGGCGCTCATCCTCGGCTGGGCCGGGGCGGGCGGGGCCGCGCATGCGCTGGCCGGACTCACCGCCGTTCTGGCGCTTGGCTTCCTCTATGCGCAGGCGCGCATCCTCCATGCCGCGAAGGGCATCCCGCTCTGGCGCGAGGGCGCGCTGGTGCCGCTGATGCTGGCCACCGGCCTGACCGAGGGCGCGGGGCTCGCGCTGGCCGGGTCGGCCGCCGGGCTGGTGCCGGGCGCGGGCGTGCTCGCCATCGCACTCGCGGCCCTGCTGGGGCTGAGGCTCGCCGCGTGGGTCGCCTACCGGCGCGCGCTCGCACAAAGCGGCGCACCGCAGCGCGGGCTCTCGACGCTCGAACGCTTCGCGCCGGGCTGGCTCTGGGCCGGGCATGGGCTGCCGCTGGGCCTTCTGGTGCTGGGGTTTCTGCTGCCAAGCGCATTGGCACCCGCCGCGCTGGCCCTGGCCGGGGTCGTGGCGGCGGTCGCGGGGGGCGCGTTCAAGCTGGTGCTCGTCACCCGCGCCGCCTTCAACCAGGGCTTCGCGCTGGCGCGCATGCCGCGCAGGGGTGCCGGGCGCGCGGGCCCGGGTCTGAAGCCCGGCTGGCGCCCGCCCGCGCCGGGTTGAGCGCCATCGGGGCCGCGCCGGGGAGGGCGCGCCCATCAGGGAGGAGAGAGCGATGATGCCGAGCCTTGCCGAAACGCCGTCCCGCAGCGCGCCACGCCGCGATGGGTTCCTGTTCGAGCCCGCGGCGGAGCGGATGCCGCGCCGCGATCTCGCCGCGCTGCAACTCGAGCGGCTGCGCGCCACTCTGGAGCGGCTCTACGCGAACGTGCCCGCGATGCGAGCGAAACTCGATGCCGAGGGGGTGGCGCCCCGGCACCTGCAAAGCCTCGCCGACCTGCGCCACTTCCCCTTCACCGTGAAGGACGATCTGCGCGCGAACTACCCCTTCGGGCTCTTCGCCGTTCCCAAGGCGCAGGTGATCCGCCTGCATGCCTCGTCGGGGACGACCGGCAAGCCAACCGTCGTGGGCTACACGCGGCGCGATCTGGAGACATGGGCGGGGCTGATGGCCCGCTCGATGGCCGCCGCCGGGGCGCGGCCCGGCGACACGGTGCACAACGCCTATGGCTACGGGCTCTTCACCGGCGGGCTGGGGGCGCATTACGGCGCCGAGCGGCTGGGCTGCACGGTGGTGCCGCTCTCGGGCGGCGGGACCGAGCGGCAGGTGCTCCTGTTGCAGGACTTCGCCGCCGACATGCTCTGCGCCACGCCCTCCTATGCGCTCAACATCGCCGAGGT
>PHEG01000058.1:2011-8930 GCA_002842835.1 Alphaproteobacteria bacterium HGW-Alphaproteobacteria-2
TACCGCACGCGCGACATCACCCGGCTGAGCGACGAGCCCTGCGCCTGCGGGCGCACGCATGCGCGCATCCTGCGCATCTCGGGGCGCGACGACGACATGATGATCATCCGCGGCGTGAATGTCTTCCCCGCCCAGATCGAGGCGGTCCTGGTGGGCTTGCCGGGGCTCGCTCCGCATTACCAGATCCGGCTCCGCCGCGAGGGGGCTCTCGACGCGATCACGCTGGAGGCCGAGATCGCCCCGGGCGCGCCCTGCGACGGCGGGGCACAGACCGCGGCGGCGGCAGGCATCGCACATCACGTCAAGTCGATGATCGGGGTGACCTGCACGGTGATCGCGCACCCCCCCGGCAGCCTGCCGCGCTCGCAGGGCAAGGCGGTGCGGGTGATCGACGAGCGCCCGAAGGGCTAAGCGGCAGGCAGTCGGCACTCAGTCCGGGATCACCGCCGTCGCCTCGATCTCGAGTTTCGCGCCCGTTTCGTAGAGCGCCATGATGCCGATCACGCTCATAGCCGGGAAATGCGCCCCGATCACGCGGCGGTAGGCGGCGCCCAGCCGCTGCTGGCTGGCGAGATACTCGGCGGTATCGGTGACAAACCAGGTCAGCCGCACGATGTGCTGCGGCCCGGCGCCCGCCTGCGCGAGGATCGCGACGATGTTCTTCAGCGCCTGTTCGCCCTGATCGGCGAAATCGGCGCTGCGGAAGGTCTCGGTCTCGTCCCAGCCCACCTGGCCTGCGACGAAGACCATCGTGCCGCGCGCGGTGACGCCGTTCGCGTAGCCCTTCGGGCGCGCCCATCCCGGCGGTTGCAGAACCTGCATGGTTATCTCCTTATAGCGGTTCGTTGGGCGGGTCCGGGTCTTCCGCCCGCTCGACGGCCTGCCCGTCATCGGGCGGCAGCTTGGCGATCTCGGCGCGCACGAGGCGCACATGCTCGGCCTCCTCGGCGGCGAATTCCTCGGCCCAGCGGCGCATCTCGGGGTCCCTGGCCACCTCGACGATGCGCTGGAAGAATGCCAGCGCGCGCGCCTCGGCCTCGAGCGCGAGCCCCAGCGCCGCGCGCGTGTCCATGGTGTAGCGCACGGCGGTGAAATCGACCGACTCGGGGCTCTCGGCGTCGCCCCAATGGAAGTCCCAGGGCTTGATCTCGGGCAGCGCCATCCCGGCCATGCGCTCGCGGATTTCGCGCGCGTGCTCTGCCTCGTGCCCCGCGAACCAGCGGAAGAGCCGCGCAATGGCGGCGTTATGGTGCGTCTCCATCTGGTCGGCGAGTGCCAGATAGCGCTCTTCGGCGTCCTCCTCGATGCGCAGCGCATGGGCGAGCAGTTCGGGCACGGTCTCGATGCCCGCGGCCAGCGCCGCGGCGTCCTTCCTGTCGTCGGTCATAGCGCGAAACTCCTCTCCAGGGCGCTCAGGGGGACGGGCTCCGCCCCGCTGTGCGGGTCGAACACGGGCCGGTCGCCCCGATAGAGCACGCCGATGTTGAAGCCGTCGTCGGTCATGATGCGCCGCGCCGCGCGCGCCGGGTCGTCGGTGGCCTCCACCGGGGCGGGGTGCACCGCATCCTTCCACGCCGCCTGCTCGGGCCGGAAGGTGACGCAGGGGCTCATCACCTGCACGAAGGAAAAGCCCGGGTGCATCACCGCCTCGTGGATGATGCGCGCCGTCTCGTTCGGCTGGCCCGAGAAGGCGCGCGCCACGAAGTTGGCTCCCGAGGCCAGCGCGATCACCAGCGGCTGGAAGGGCCGGATTCCGGTGCCGCCCGGCGCCAGCGCGCTGTCCCATTCCGGGTCGGTGGTGGGCGAGGGCTGGCCCTTGGTCATGCCGTAGACCTGGTTGTCCATTACCACATAGGTGATGTCGATGTTGCGTCGGCAGGCGTGCAGGAAATGGTTGCCGCCGATCGAGAAGCCGTCGCCGTCGCCGCTCATCACCAGCACGGTGAGGTCCGGGCGCGCCACCTTGAGCCCGGCGGCCAGTGCCAGCGAGCGCCCATGCACGCCGTGAAAGCCATAGCAGTTGGTGTAAGCCGGGATGCGCGACGAACAGCCGATGCCCGAGATCACCGCCACCTGTTCGGGCGGCGTGCCGCTGGCGGCCAGCATCCGGGTGAGGGAAAGCAGCACATGATAGTCGCCGCAGCCCGGGCACCAGACGGGCTTCACCTCGGACTTGTAGTCGGAGGCCTTGCGCTTGGGGGCAGGGTGTTCGTTCATGACCGTCTCCATTCCTGAACGGCTGCGGCGATCTCGCCGGGCCGGATGGGCAGGGGCCCGGGGCGGCGCAGGCTGCGGGTCTCTCCCGTCAGCGCTCCACTGCCGCGCAGGTAGTTGAGGAACTGGCCGGAGTGGCTCTGTTCGACAACCAGCACGCGCCGGTGGCCCAGTGCTTCCACAAGCGCCTCCGTGCGCAGCGGCGCGAGCAGCCGCAGCGCCACCAGCCGCACCGGCGCGCCTGCCTCGGCAAGCCGCTCCGCCGCCTCGCGTGCCGCCCCGGCGAGTGAGCCCCAGCAGAGAATGGCAATGTCGCCCTCGCCCTCGATCTCGGCCCAGTGCGCCCCGTAGTCGGCCTGCACGAGTTTTGCCGCCCGCTTGTCGAGTTGCGCGCGATGGTCGCTCGCGCGGCTCGATGGGAGGGCGTTCTCTCCATGGGTCAGCCCGTCGGCGGTGTATTGCCCGCCCGTGATGCCGGGCAGCGCCATGGGCGAGATCGAGTCGCCCACCAGCTCATAGCGCCGGTAGCCCTCGACGGTGCGCGGCAGAACCTTGCGCCGGGTGCCGAAGTCCTCCGGCTCGGGCGGCGCGATCACCGCCTGGCTCTGGCCGAGGAACTGATCGGAGAGCACCACCGCCACGGTCTGCAGCGTCTCGGCCAGGTGCACCGCCCATTGCGTGGTAAGGCGGCAGTCACCCACGGAGAGCGGCGCGACCACCACATGCGGCGCGTCGCCATGGCATCCCATGACCGCGATGTTGAGGTCCGATTGCTCGGACTTGGTGGGAATGCCCGTCGAGGGCCCGCCGCGCATCACGTCCACCACCACGATGGGCACCTCAGAGGCAACGGCGAGGCCGAGCGATTCGACCATCAGCGCCAGTCCTGGCCCCGAGGTCGCGGTGAGCGCGGGCACGCCGCCGAAGGAAGCGCCGATGATCATGTTGATCGAGGCCAGCTCGTCCTCGGCCTGCACCAGCGTGCCGCCCAGCCTGCGCAGTGCGGGGGCAAGCCATTCCAGCACCTCGGTGGCCGGGGTGATCGGGTAGGCGGCGGCAAAGCGCACGCCGCCCTGCACCGCGCCAAGCCCCGCCGCCTGGTTGCCGGTGATCCGCCAGCGCGGCCCGGGTTCGGCCTCGGGTCGGGGCAGGGGGAAGCGCACCGGCAGTACCGCCGCAGCGGCGAGGCCCTGTGCGCAACCCGCGCGGCTGGCTTCCACGGCCGCCGTGCCCTTCGCGCCGAGCCGCTTTGCAATCAGCCCGTCGAGTTCCTCGGCGGCAATCCCGACGAGGCCCGCGGCGAGCCCCAGCGCCACCATGTTCTCGCGCCCGCCGGGCACCGCCGCGGCGAGATCGGCGAAGGCGATGTCCACCACCCGCGCGCCCGAGCGGGCGAGCGATTCGGGCACCGGGGCCGCGGCTGCGTCCCCCGGCTTGCCCGGATCGCCGATCAGCAGGCTCTCGGCATCGAGTGCGAGTTCGTCGGCGAAACGGTCCGCGCGGCGCCAGTCGATGGCGATCACCGCGTCGAAACGGTCGGCCATGCAGGCCACGGGCCGCGTGGCGAGCCGCACGAAGGCCGCTGCCTCGCCGCCACGGATCTGTGGCCCCACAGAGCGCGTCATCATTCCGTAGAGCCCACGCCGCGCTGCCGCTTCCAGCAACAGCCCGCCCGTGGTCAGTGCGCCCGCCCCGCCGGAGCCGAGTATCGCTATACACACGCTGTCGCGCGGTCGCTCCCCGACGGCAGCCGCCCCGGCCGCATCGAAGCTCGCCTTCTCTTCATGCCGTCCCATCCGAGGCTCTCCTCCCGCCTGGCGCGCCTTGCCCGTCTTGCGGGTCACGGCGTGGCTTGACCCTAAATCAGTATTGTAGTACCGATTTCAACAATAGGCATCCGCGCCGCTCTGTCAATGCATCTCGCACAAGGGCGCAGGGCGGAAACCCGGAGGGAGGAAACCGACATGCCCAGCCGCTGGACCATGACCGCGCCAGGCGCCCCGATGCAGTGTGAATCCTTCAGCATCGCCTCGGTTCCCGACGATCATGTGGTGGTCGAGGTGGCGGGCTGCGGGGTCTGCCACACCGATCTGGGCTACTACTACGACGGGGTGCGCACGAATCACCCGCTGCCGCTCGCGCTCGGCCACGAGATCAGCGGCGTCGTCACCCAGGCGGGTGCCGCGGCGCAGGGCTGGCTCGGCCGCGCGGTGATCGTGCCCGCCGTCATCCCCTGCGGCACCTGCAAGGACTGCCAAGCCGGACGCGGCACGATCTGTCGCTTCCAGAAGATGCCCGGCAACGACATTCAGGGCGGCTTCGGCAGCCACATCCTCGTCCCGGCACAGGGCCTCTGCCCCGTCGATACCGATCGGCTCGCAGCGCGCGGGCTGCAACTCGCCGATGTCTCGATCGTCGCGGATGCACTGACCACGCCCTATCAGGCGGCGGTGCAGGCTGGCATCGCGCCGGGCGATCTGGTGATCGTCAACGGTGTGGGCGGGGTGGGCGGCTATGCCGCGCAGGTGGCCGCGGCTCTCGGCGCCACGGTGGTGGCCATCGACGTGGTCCCAGAGAAGCTCGACGCCATCGCCCGCAACGGCGCCGCGCTCGCGCTCAACGCCCGCGAACTGGACGCCCGCGCGCTCAAGTCCGCGATCGGCGATTTTGCCAAGGAACGCGGGATCGAGGGCCAGCGAGTGATCATGGAATGCTCGGGCACCGCGCGCGGCCAGGAATCGGCCTTCGGCCTGCTTACCCATGGCGCCACGCTCTGTGTGGTCGGTTTCACCATGGACAAGGTGCAGATCCGCCTCTCGAACCTCATGGCCTTTCACGCCCGCGCGCTCGGCAACTGGGGCTGTGTGCCGGAGCTCTACCCAGCCGCACTCGACCTGGTGCTCGACGGGCGCATCGACCTCAAGCCCTTCATCGAGCAGCGCCCGCTCTCGACCATCAACGAGGTGTTCCACGCCGTTCACGCGGGCGAGATGCGCCGCCGCGCCATTCTCGTCCCCGACGCCTGACCCCAACCGCGAGCAAGGACCGACCGATGAAAGACGCCAGCCACATCATCAGCCACGACCTGATCCCCGAGACGCTGCGCACTGAGATTGCCAGCGGCGTGCTCTACGAGCGCCGCCCAGCCCGCACACCCGACGGACAGGTGGCCGAGGGGCTCTTCAACGCCTGGATCACGCTCGACAACCCGAGGCAGTACAACTCCTACACCACCGAGATGGTGAAGAGCGTGATCCTCGCCTTCCGCGCCGCCTCGAACGCGCGCGATGTCAACGCCGTGGTGTTCACCGGCACCGGCGACAAGGCGTTCTGCACCGGCGGGAACACCAAGGAATACGCCGAATACTACGCCGGGAACCCGCAGGAATACCGCCAGTATATCGGCCTCTTCAACGACATGGTCTCGGCCATCCTCGCCTGCGACAAGCCGGTGATCTGCCGCGTGAACGGCATGCGCATCGGCGGCGGGCAGGAAATCGGCATGGCCTGCGACTTCACCGTGGCGCAGGATCTGGCGATGTTCGGCCAGGCCGGGCCGAAGCACGGCTCCGCACCCATCGGCGGCGCGACCGACTTCCTGCCGGTGATCGTGGGCGCCGAGCGCGCCATGGGCGCCTGCGTGCTCTGCGAGCCCTTCTCTGCCCATGCCGCGCTTGCCATGGGCATGATCACCGACATCGCGCCCGCATTGAAGGTGGACGGGGCCTTCGTGCCCAACCCGCTCGTCGTCACCGACCGCATGGTGGACGAATTCGGCCGTCCCTGCCTCGGCGCGAGGAAGATCGGCGCGGCGCTGGCCGAGGGCAAGGCTCGATGCCTGGAACCGCAACAAGGAGGGCGCACGTGCCTGGCTCGCGCTCAACATGATGACCGAGGCTCGCGCGGGCTTCACCGCCTTCAACGACGGCACGAAGGAGACCGGCCGCGAGGTCGATTTCGTGAAGCTGCGCCAGGCGCTCGCTCGCGCGACTCCCTGGAGCGATGAACTCACCCGTTCGATCCAGCCCGGAGCCGCGGCATGACCGCCCCTCTCGCCACCTGGACCGAGGCCGAGGGTCGCATCCTGCGCCTGCGCCTCGCCAGGCCGAAGGCCAACATTATCGACGCGGCGATGATCGCGGCGCTCGATACCGCGCTGACCGACGCGGCCGGAGACGCTGCGCTGACCGCC
Organism: Alphaproteobacteria bacterium HGW-Alphaproteobacteria-2; assembly: GCA_002842835.1. Lineage (GTDB taxonomy): Bacteria > Pseudomonadota > Alphaproteobacteria > Rhodobacterales > Rhodobacteraceae > PHEG01. The sequence continues at coordinate 8,418 of PHEG01000058.1, forward strand.
GTCATCCTCGATACCGAAGGCCCGCATTTCAGCTTCGGCGCCTCGGTCGAGGAACACCTGCCCGCACAGTGCGCCGAGATGCTGGCTGCGCTGCACGCCCTCGTCCGCCGGATGCTCGACTATCCTGTGCCGATCCTCGTCGCGGTGCAGGGCCAGTGTCTCGGCGGCGGGCTCGAGGTGGCGATGGCGGGCGGCTTGATCTTCGCCGCCCCCGACGCCCAGCTGGGTCAACCAGAAATCCGCATCGGCGTCTTCGCGCCCGCCGCCTCGTGCCTGCTGCCCGCGCGCATCGGTCAGGCCGCCGCCGAAGAAATGCTCTGGTCGGGCCGCAGCATCGGCGCCGAGGAGGCGCGCGAGCTGGGACTTGTGACCCGGGTGGCCGACGATCCCGCCGCCACCGCCGCCGACTGGGCCGCCACGCATCTTCTGCCCAAGAGCGCGAGCAGCCTGCGCCAGGCCGTGCGCGCGGTGCGCGCGGGCTATGCCGCCACCGTGGCCAGCCGCCTCGCCGAG
>PHEG01000563.1 GCA_002842835.1 Alphaproteobacteria bacterium HGW-Alphaproteobacteria-2
TTCACCAGCCTGGCGAAGAGCGGCACCTCGCCCAGCACCGGGTGGTCGTGGCGCGCCTCGTGCAGATCGCCCCAGCGCCAGCTTTCCACCCGGTCGCCATTGCGCTCGGCAAGATCGAGGAGCGCGCCATCGAGCGCCCGGCGCGCGATCTCCGGGCAGGTCTCCACCGGGCTCGTCTGGCGGATGTCACACCAGGCGGCGGCGCCTTCCGTGTCGCGGAAGACACGCTCGACAAACACCGGATCAGGATGGGTGAATGCATCCGCAAGCGGGCCGACATCGTCGCGGATCAGCATGTCCTGAAGGCTGCGCAGCCAGGCAGTGAAAATCAGCGGCTCTGGCAGATGCTCGCTCATCTCGCCGTTCCATTCCGCCAGCAGCGCCAGTGCATCCTGCCGCCGCCGCTCTGCAGTGCCCTGCGGCGCGGGATCGCCCGAGAACCAGAGTTCGCGCCCGATGAGCGGCAGCAGCGAGCGCGCGGTGTAGGATACGGTATCGAGCTGCGCCTCGATGAAGCTCTCGCGCGTTTGCACCTCGCGGTCGCCCATCAGCGCCTGCCAGCGGCGGATGCGTTGCGTGTCTCCCCAGAGAAAGCTCACATGCAGCGGAAAGGCGCGCTCCACCGTCTTGTTGTTGGTGTTGCCCAGGATACCGCTCCGGGGGTCGAGAAAGCGCGGGTTTGCGGTATAGGGAAGGCTGCCCTGCCAGCGGTTCTCCGCCCTCCAGCCCGGGGCGGGCATCCGCCCCAGGGTCTGATGGGCACCCGAGCGCGCGGGCATGCGCCCGATCATCTGCATCGCCACGCGGCTCTGGTCCGCCAGCATCAGGTTCTGCGCCGGCGCGACGAAGAGCGCGCCCGCCGCCAGTGCTTCCTCGACGCCTCCCGAGCGCATCAGCCATAACCCCGCGCTCATCGATGTGTCGGCCGCGTCGAGCGCCGTCCAGGCCAGCGCCGCCACATGGCCGGGTGCCGTCACGCGCCCGATGTCGCGGTGGCCGGGCGGCAGCACCGGGCCGTTCTCGGTCCAGCGGAGCGTGATCGTGACGGGATCGGCGTCCTTCACCACGATCACCGAGGGCCGCTCCTCGAAGCGCTTCCAGCCATCGGGGGTTTCGTATTCCGCCGGATTGTCGGGGTTCAGGCGCTCG
>PHEG01000564.1:0-974 GCA_002842835.1 Alphaproteobacteria bacterium HGW-Alphaproteobacteria-2
TTCCTGCTGATCGACGCGCGCCATGGGCCGAAGGCCGTGGACGAGGAGATCATGGCGCTTCTCGACCGTGCCGCAGTGCCCTTCCAGGCGGTTCTGACCAAGGCCGACAAGGTCAAGGGTGCGGCGCGCGAGGCCACGCTTGCCGCGACGCGCGCGGCGCTCGCCCGCCACCCCGCCGCCTTCCCCGAGATCGTCGAGACCTCCGCCGAGACGGGCAAGGGCCTGCCCGCGCTGCGCAGCGCCATCGCCGCGATCGCGTGAGCCACACTTGACTCGTGTCCGGCACTCGGCTACCCGGCGCCGATCCGGAAGTGTGTCAGGCTTCCGGTCCCGGCCCTCGCGCCGGGATCGCCCCCCGTCAGCGCGTTGCGCCCGCGGGGGCCTTGGCGTTTTGGCGGTGTCTGCCCATGTGGCGGGCGGATGTGACAACAGCGGCGGAGGCCGGGCATGTTCGAAAATCTCTCCGAACGCCTCTCGGGTGTCTTCGACCGGCTGACCCGCCAGGGCGCGCTGACCGAGGCCGATGTCGCCACCGCGCTGCGCGAGGTGCGCGTGGCTCTGCTAGAGGCCGATGTCTCGCTGCCTGTGGTTCGCGATTTCATCAAGCGGGTGCAGGAGAAGGCCACCGGCGCCGCGGTGCTGAAATCGATCACACCCGGCCAGCAGGTGGTGAAGATCGTCCATGACGAGTTGATCGCCGTGCTGCGCGGCGAAGGAGACCCCGGCAAGCTCAAGATCGACAGCCCGCCCGCGCCCATCCTGATGGTGGGCCTGCAGGGCTCGGGCAAGACCACCACCACCGCCAAGCTCGCCCGCCGCCTGAGCGAGAAGGACGGCAAGCGCGTGCTGATGGCGAGCCTTGACACCCAGCGCCCGGCGGCCATGGAACAGCTCGCCGTGCTCGGCCGGCAGATCGGCGTGGACACGCTGCCGATCGTCAAGGGCGAGAATGCGGTGCAGATCGCGAAACGCGC
>PHEG01000564.1:1043-2720 GCA_002842835.1 Alphaproteobacteria bacterium HGW-Alphaproteobacteria-2
ATGCGCGCGATCACCGGCAAGCCGATCCGTTTCGTCGGTCTGGGCGAGAAGACCGACGCGCTGGAAACCTTCGAGCCCGAGCGCATCGCCGGCCGCATCCTCGGCATGGGCGACATCGTGGCGCTGGTCGAGAAGGCGCAGGAAGTGATGGAGGCCGAACAGGCCGAGCGCATGATGCGCCGCTTCCAGAAGGGTCAGTTCAACATGAACGACCTGAAGACCCAGCTCGAACAGATGCTCAAGATGGGCGGCATGCAGGGGCTGATGGGCATGATGCCCGGCATGGGCAAGATGGCCCGCCAGATCGAGGAGGCGGGTCTCGACGACAAGGTTATCCGCCGCCAGATCGCGCTCGTCCAGTCGATGACGAAGAAGGAGCGGGCAAATCCCGTGCTCCTCCAGGCCAGCCGCAAGAAACGCATCGCGGCGGGCGCTGGGCAGGATGTGGCGGAACTCAACCGCCTGCTGAAGATGCACCGCCAGATGGCCGACATGATGAAGAAGCTGGGCTCGAAGGGCGGCCGAGGCCTGCTGAAACAGGCATTGGGCGGGATGTTCGGAAAGGGCGGCATGCCCGGCGACATGGCCGGTATGGACCCCGCCGCGCTCAAGGGCGCGCTGCCGCCGGGCACCGCGAGAGTATCGACCGGCTCGACGCGATTCTCGTCTTCACGCTGGCGGAGCGCTTCAAGCACACCCAGGCCGTGGGGCGGCTGAAGGCCGAGCACGCCCTGCCGCCGTCGGACCCGGCGCGCGAGGCCGCCCAGATCACCCGACTGGAGAAACTCGCCCGCGAGGCCGACCTCGACCCGGAATTCGCGCGCAAGTTCCTGCGCTTCATCATCTCCGAAGTCATCCGTCACCACGAGCAACACCAGGAAACCGGGCAGTAGCCCGCCACAGCCATCGTAAGGAGAGAAACCCATGGCAACCCGTATCCGTCTCGCCCGCGGGGGCTCGAAGAAGCGCCCTTATTACTCGATCGTCGCTGCCGACGCGCGCATGCCGCGCGACGGGCGCTTCCTCGAGAAGCTGGGCACCTACAACCCGCTCCTGCCCAAGGACAGCGAAGAGCGCGTGAAGCTCGACCTCGAACGCGTGAAGCACTGGCTGGCGCAGGGCGCACTGCCCACCGACCGGGTGAGCCGCTTCCTCGAGGCGGCGGGCGTGCTGGCGGCGAAGCCGCGCAGCAACCCCAGCAAGGCTCAACCGGGCAAGAAGGCGACCGAGCGCGCCACGGCGCGCGCCGCCAAGGCCGCCGCCGCGGAAGAGGCCGCAGCGGAGTGAGCCTGCACCGCGCCATGCCCCGGCCTCGTGCCGGGGCCTGTGCCGGGCCAGGTCCGGTATCGCGGAGTTACACATGACCACGAACCGCGTCTGCGTCGGGGCCATTGCGGGCGCCTTCGGCGTGCGCGGCGAGGTGCGGCTCAAGAGTTTCTGTGCCCGCGCCGAGGACATCGCCGCCTACGGCCCGCTCTGGACGGAGGACGGCACGCGCAGCTTCACCGTCACGCTCGACCGGCCGGTGAAGAACGGCTTTGCCGCGCGGCTCTCGGGGGTTGCCACCCGCGAGGCCGCAGAGGCGCTGCGCGGCACGCGGCTCCACGCAGATCGCGCAGTGTTGCCGCCGCTCGCCGAGGACGAGTTCTATCATGCCGATCTGATCGGGCTCACGGT
>PHEG01000059.1 GCA_002842835.1 Alphaproteobacteria bacterium HGW-Alphaproteobacteria-2
ACCCCCTCGATATTGCCGCCGAAGGGGGCGAGAAGCAGGTAGAGCGCCAGAATATCGTCCTTGGCGAGTCGCTGCTCCAGGGCCATCGCGACACGCATCTGGCGAAGCTTGCCCGCCCAGCGCCCGGTGCCGCCCGCCTCCAGCAGGCGCGCCACCTGCATGCTGAGCGTCGAGCCGCCCGAGACGACGCGCCCGTGGCCGAGAGCCTGCCAGCCTGCCCGGACCAGGGCGCGCGTGTCTATGCCGTCGTGACGGTGGAAGCGGCGATCCTCCCAGGCCAGCAACATGGCGGGATAGAGCGGGTCCACCGCCCCGGCGGCCAGCCGCCAGCGCCCGTCCGGGACCTGATAGGCACGCAGCAATCGCCCGTTGCGGTCCAGCACTTCGGTGCCGGTGGCAGGCGCGAGCGGCGGCAGCGCGGTCGCCGCCACCCAGCCACGCAAGGCATCGAACGCCCCGGCGCCGGTCAGCGCCAGCAGCGCCGCGGCGACAACGGCGGCGCCCGCCTGCCTCATTGCGCGACGCTCGCGCGCCCGGTGGCCGTGACAGCGCGGATCGCGGGGCGATACATGTCTTCCACGCTCGCCGCCGGGTGGTGGAACGTGCCAGGAGACACGGCGCGCAGCCGGTAGGCAAGCCGGAAGGGCCGGTCGCCGCGCAGGTCGACGGCGGCGGCGAAGCGCTCGGCGCGGAACTCGGCATGTAGTGCCTCAACGGTCTCGCCCAGCCAGGCGAGCCCGGCCACATCGCCGCCGCTAAGCAGGTTCGGGTTGTCGATCTCGAAGCCCGCGGGCAGCGGGTCGATGACGATGAGCCGCCCCTCCAGCGTTTCCAGCGGCGTCACGGTCAGCACCGCGACCAGCCGTGTGCCCTGCGTCACCCGGCCCGGGTCCACCGGGCGGCCCTCGGGGGTGAACCAGGCGCGCGCGATGGAGAGTCCCCGCCCCGAAGCGGGCGGCGCCACCTCGGGCACGCCGGTTGCGGTGAGCGCCACGTCGAGCGGTGCGACCCCGGCGTTGGTCAGCGCCCGGCCCGGCGCCAGGTCGGCGGCGGCGAAGGCGCGGGCGGGCGCATCTGTCAGTGCCGCGCCGTCGAGCAGAACCTGCCCGGAAGGCCCGCCGCCGCGCGCCGCCATCAGCGACCAGAGCGCTTCCTGTGTCGAGGGTGCTTCGCCGCCGCCACGGGCCTGCGTGGCGAGCGCCGCACGGTCCACCGCCGTGCTGCCCGCCTCGTCGGCCAGCGCCAGCACGGCGGCGGCATCGCGCCGGGGCGTGCCGTAATCCACCCGCCAGCGTGGCGGCTCACTGCCCGGTGCGCTTGCCAGGCGTGCGGCAGCCCGCGCGAAGAGCGCGTCGGCGCGCGGCTGGTCGCCCATGCCCGCCAGCGCCGCCCCCAGTTGCGCCAGCGCCAGCGGCGTGGCGAAGGCCTCGGCCTTCACTTCGGCGTAGTAGCGCAGATCGGCGATTTCGGCCCGACCCTCGCGCGCCAGCACATGCAGCGCATAGGCGATGCCCTCGCCGCCGCGCTCGAAATCGCCCGCATAGGCCAACTGGTTGCGCAAATTGTCGAGCGCGGCAGTGAAGGCCGCTTCGGGCACCGGCTGCCCCGCGGCGCTGGCGCGCGAGAGGAAATCGGTCACATAGGCGTCAAGCCACAGATCGCCCGCACCGGGTGCCCAGAGCCCGAAGGCACCACCCTGCGCCTGCCGGGTCAGCACCCGTCGGATGGTGGCGGCGAGCTGCACGGTCGCGTCCCCCGCCCCCGGCAGGCCCAGCGCGCGGGCGAGCGGTGCGTGGTAGAGCAGCGGCCATGCGCCCGAGACGAGCTGCTCGGTGCAGCCCCATGGGTAGGCATGCAGCGCGGCGAGCAGCCCCGGAGCGTCGAGCCCGGCAAGCGGCCCCGCGGCCAGCGTGAGCTGCGCGCCGCCGTGGCGCAGCCCGGCCAGGAGGTTCGCGTCGAGTGTGAGCGTCTCGCCCGGGGCGAGAGTCAGTCGCAGGCTCCGCGCCACCGCCGGGTCCTGCGCGGCGACGGGCAGGCGAACCTCGTGGTGCAGAACCCGTCCGTCGGGGGTGGTGAGCGCCACCGCCACGCGCCCCGGGCCCTCGGCACGGGCAAGAACCGGCACCTCGAGCGTGGCGCGCCCGCCCTCGGCCAGCGTCACCACGCCGGGCGCAACGCCGAGGCCCAGCCCATTCGAGGCGGTGAGCGCCAGCGCCATCTCGCCCGCCGTGCCCGCGACATGGGTGAGCTCGAGCCGCAGGCGGCTTTCGTCCCCGGGGGCCAGGAACCGCGGCACCGCGGATGTGATCACAACCGGGTCGCGCACCGTCACGTCCTGCATGGCGGCACCCACGCCCGAGTCGCTCCAGACCACGGCCATCAGCCTCAGCGTGCCGTTGAAGCCCGGCAGATCGAAGCGCGCCGTCACCCGGCCCGCGGCATCCGCCGTCAGCGGGCCGGAGAAGAAACTGACGATCTCGGCCTCGTCGGGAGGTGGCGTGGCGGAGAGTGCGGGCAGTGCGTCGCCACCGCTGCGCAACCGGCCCATCTGTCCCGAAAGCCCGTCGATCAGGCGGCCATAGACATCGCGCAGTGCCATGCCGAGGCGGCGCTGCCCGAAATACTGCGCCGCCGGGTCTGGCGGGGCGTGGCCGGTGAGGTTCAGCACCCCCAGATCGACGGCGGCGATGGTGGCGTAAGCGGTCTCGCCCGGGGCGATGCCCGCGATCCGCAGCGTTACATCGAGCGGCGCGCGTGGCGCGGCATCGGCGAGGGTCTCGAAGGTGGCTTCGAGCAGCCGCTCGCCGGGCGCGATGCCCGCCCAGGCGATGCCCAGTGCGCGCGCCGGGGCCTCGGCCGCCGCCACATCCATGGGCCGCACCAGTGTGGCGGCGACATGAGCGCCGGTGGCCCAGTCGTCGGTCACCGGCAGGGCGATCTCGGTCTCACCTTCGGTGACGGCGCGGGTTTCCATCACCACCAGCCGGTCGGTGAACACGGTGACCAGAAGCTGCCCGGCGTGGCGGGGTCGGATGCGCAGACGCGCGGTCTCGCCCGGGGCGTAGGCGGGCTTGTCGAGCGCCGCCTCCAGCAGGTCGGGTGTCTCGGCCACGCCCGCCGGGGCGTGCCAGCCTGCATCGAAGGCAATCGAGGCCTCCGCCGTGCCCGCGCGCACTGCCAGTTCGTAGCGCCCCCAGGCGACTTCGGCGCCGATGCGCGCCCTCCCACCCGCATCGAGCGTTCCGCGGCCCGCGGCAATGCGGCTGCGGCGGGTGACGGGCTCCCAGTTCCATTCCCCGTGCAGCTCATACCACTGATAGCGCGTCTCGATCCGGTCGAGTTCCCATTCAAGCGCGCCCGAGAGCGGCGCCGCGCCTGGCGCCAGCCCCAGCACTTCGACCTCGGCCAGCCCGCCCTCGGGGGCGCTGCCCTGAAAGAGCGGGCGCAAGCCCAGCACCGGTGCCGACAGCGCCAGCGGGCGGGTGATGCGCCGTTCCACCGGGCGGCCCGACCCCTCCGCAAGACGAACGACGGCGGTCAGTGCCAGCGGGCGGTCCGGAAATGTCGGCAGTGTGGCAGCGAGTTGCAGGCGCGCGCTCCCCGCCTCATCGGTCTCGCGTCCGCCCGGCAAGGCCGTGCGCTGCACCTCGGGGGGCAGGTCGTGGCGGCCGAAACGGAAACCGGGCGCGGAGGCAAGCTCCTCGGCGGGAGACACCGCAAGCTCGCCCTCGACGGAAAGCCCGGCACCCGGCGCGCCCCAGAGATGGCGTGCGGCGACTTCGAGCGCAGGCAGCGCGGCGGCGTCGAGCGGGCCCTCGGGGAGCGTGAGGTCGAAGTCGATGCGCTCGGGCATGAAATCCTCGACCAGAACGCGCTGTGTGGCCACCGGCGGCGCGCCCGGGTCGGCAAGGAGCGCCAGCCGCCAGGGCCCGCGCGGCACGTCCCGGCCCAGATCGAAGCCGAAGACATGCCCGCCCGCGCCGGTATCTCGTACAACGGTGCGGGCATATTCCACCCCGTCGGGACGGCTGAGCACGGCGGTCAGCGCGAGATCGGTGATGGCGCGGGCGCGGGTATCGCGGGCAAGCGCGGTGGCGTTCACCCGTTCGCCCGGGCGGTAGGCGCCCCGATCGGTGGCGAGGAAGGCATCGACCGGCCCGGGGGCGGGCCGCCCGGCCACGCCCCGGTCGGAGAGATCGAATTCCGGCCCGGTAAGATCGAGGAAGGCGAAATCGCGCTCGCCCGACGCCACGGTGACGAGTGCGGGCGCCTGCCCCCCCTTGCCGCGCATCAGCCCCGGTGCGAAACGCGCGTATCCCTCGGGTCCGCTCTCGGCCTCGGCGAGGATGCTGTTGTCGGCAGCGACGAGTTGCAGCCGCGCACCCGCCGCGCCCTCGGCAGTCGCCAGGCTGCGCACGAAAAGGTGCAGCCCGTCCGCCCCCGCCATGCTGGCGAGCGCCAGATCGGAGACGACGAACCATTGCGTGGCGGCGGCGCGCGCCTGTGGGTCGGCACCCGGGATACGGGCGGAGAGCGCGTAGAGCCCGGGCGGCAGTCCCGCAACGACCTCGCCCAGCGGCAGGCGCGTGGTGATCTCGCGGTTGATCTCCTGCGCCACCTCGACGCCGCCGCGCCAGACCTCCGCGCCGATCTCGGCCGAGAGTCGTGCCTCCTGCCAGTCGTCGAGCGCACGCCCGAACAGCCCCTCGCGCATGGCGGCCAGCAGGTTGCGGCTGTCCACCCGGCGCAGTGCCAGCTCCACCTCGGCGGTGTTCACCGTGACCAGGGGCAGCGCCGCGGCCTCGTGGCGCGGCAGAACGTAGCCGCGCCCGGGGAATCGCGCAGCGGCAGCGCGGTCGCGTACGAAGATGTCGAGTGCCACGGGTGCGGCCAGCACCTCGCCCGAGGCCGCGGGCAGCCCCGCGCGCAGCGTGAGCGCATAGCGTGCGCCATGGGCGAGCCCCGCGACGCAGAGACGGTTTCCCTCGGCGCTCACCGCCAGTTGTGGTGCGGGAAGCTGCACGAAATCACGGTAGTCGGTGCCCGCGCGGCGCAGCGGTTCGGAAAAACTGGCGCAGAACCTGGGTTCGGCGAGATCGCTCTCCACCTCGTGCGAGAGCACGCGGAAGCCGAAGAGGCGGCGCGCGCGCTCGGCGGCGGCGGCGATGCGGCCATCCGCCGGGGCGAGCCGCGCGGCAAGGCGCAGCGCGTCGAGCGCGGCGCGCCCGCGCCCTTCGGCTTCCAGCGCACCGGCCAGCGCGGCCAGTGCCGTGGCGGCCCCGGCATCCGTCCCGGCCAGCAGATAGGCCATGAGCGCTGCCCCCCGCGCTTCGATGCGCAGGGTCTCGGCACGTTGCCAGTCGTGCTCCGGTATGGCCTGCGCCGCCCTGGCAAGCCGCAGCCAGCCCTCCGCCCCGGCCCCGGAGCCCAGCGCGGCGCGGGCCTCGTCCGCAGATTCCTCGGCCGCGCCGCGGGCCATGGCACTATCCGCCGCCACCAGAGCCGCCGCCACTGTGGCCGGATCGGGGGTGACGAGCCCCGCCAGCCGCCCGGCGAGAGCCCGCGCTGCCGCGAAATCCTCGCCCGAAAGGGAGCCGAGCGCGCGCTGACGTTCCGCGGCGCGGGCCAGCATGGTAGGCGCCAGTGCCTCGATCCTGGCCGAAAGCGCGCCCGCATAGGGCCGCGTAGCACCCAGCGTTTCCTTCGGGAAGCAGGTGCCGTTGCGGCTGTTGAAGGTGAAGCCCGCACAGCCCGCCTGCCCGATGCAGGCACGTGCGCAATGCTCCAGCGTGGTGTCGTGGATCACGCCCAGGTCGCCGCCGTAGAAATCCACATCCGGCGCGAGGATCGCCCGCCGCTCGGGCAGCGCCGCCTCCTGCGCGAGCGCGAGATGTGCGGTGCAGGCAAGCGCCAGCCCCGCGAGCATGCGAACCCCGAAGTCCATGACAGCCTCCCTGCGGGTGATGCGGCAAGCCTTGCAGATCGGGCGGATTCGGGCAATGC
>PHEG01000565.1 GCA_002842835.1 Alphaproteobacteria bacterium HGW-Alphaproteobacteria-2
ATCGGGCTCGATGCCGGTGGTGTCGCAGTCCATCACCAGCCCGATCGTGCCGGTGGGGGCGATCACGGTCGCCTGCGCGTTGCGGAAGCCATGCGCGGTACCCAGCCGCAGCGCCTCGTCCCAGGCCGACTTGGCAAGGGCAACGAGCCGAGGATCGGGGCAATGCGCATGGTCGAGCGGCACCGGCGGCGTGGCCAGCCCCTCGTAGCCCGCCGCCTCGCCATAGGCGGCGCGGCGGTGGTTGCGGATCACCCGCAGCATGTGCCCAGCGTTCGCCTTGTAGCGCCGGAAGGCCCCCACCTCTCCCGCGATCTCGGCCGAGGTGGCATAGGCGACGCCGGTCATCAGCGCGCTCAGCGCACCGCACATCGCCCGGCCCTCGGGCGAATCGTAGCCCAGCCCCATGGTCATCAGGAGCCCGCCGATATTGGCGTAGCCGAGCCCGAGCGTGCGGTAGTCGAAGCTGCGCTGCGCGATCTCCTTCGATGGGAACTGCGCCATCAGCACGCTGATCTCCAGCGTCAGCGTCCAGAGCCGCGTGGCGTGCATGTAGTCCTCTGCCCGGAAGGCGCCGCCCTGCCAGAAGGTCAGCAGGTTCATCGAGGCGAGGTTGCAGGCCGTGTCGTCGAGGAACATGTATTCCGAGCACGGGTTCGAGGCGCGGATCTGCCCGTCCGCCGGGCAGGTGTGCCAGGCGTTGATCGTGTCGTGGAACTGGATGCCCGGATCGGCGCAGGCCCAGGCGGCATGCGCACGGAATTGTTGGAATTCTGCCCCGAGACGGTGGCGTAGGCTTCCGAGTCCCAGTCGGTATCGTAGGTGGGAAACTCGATCGAGCCGTAGCCCTGCCGCGCATAGTCGAGCACGCGTTTGACGTAGGTTTCGGGGATCGCCGCCTTCTTCGCGGCGCGGATGGCGGCCTTGAGACCATCATTCACCTTCGGGTCGCAGGCATCGGCGATGTCGCCGTCCCAGGCGCGGATCGCGGCGAAGATGTCGTTGAGCCGCGCCTCGTGCATCTTCGAGCCGGCGACGAGGCTCGCCACCTTCTGCTCTTCCTTGACCTTCCAGTTGATGAATTCCTCGATATCGGGGTGATCCATGTCGCAGATCACCATCTTGGCCGCGCGCCGCGTCGTGCCGCCCGACTTGATCGCGCCGGCCGCGCGGTCGCCGATCTTGAGGAATCCCATCAGCCCCGACGACTTGCCGCCGCCCGAAAGGCTCTCGCCCTCGGCGCGCAGGTCGGAGAAATTGGTGCCGGTGCCAGAGCCGTATTTGAAGAGTCGCGCCTCGCGCACCCAGAGGTCCATGATGCCGCCGTCGTTCACCAGATCGTCCCCGATCGACTGGATGAAGCAGGCATGCGGCTGCGGGTGCTCGTAGGCCGAGGTCGAGCGGGTCAGCTTGCCGGTCTCGAAATCGACGTAGTAGTGCCCCTGACCGGGGCGGTCGATGCCATAGGCCCAGTGCAGCCCGGTGTTGAACCACTGGGGCGAGTTCGGCGCCGCCATCTGGCGGGCCAGCATCACGCGCATCTCGTCGAGATAGGCGCGTGCGTCCTCCTCGGTCGAAAAATAGCCGCCCTTCCAGCCCCAGTAGGCCCAGGCGCCCGCCAGCCGGTCGAAGACCTGCCGCGCGCTCGTCTCGCCGCCGTAGCGCTCTTCCTCGGGCGGCTCCAGCCCGCGGGCACCTCGATGCCCTCCAGCCGGAACACCACCGTGCCATCCGGGTTGCGAATCTCCGAGGTGACGGCGTTGAAGGCCATGCCCTCATAGGCGTTCTGCCCCGCGCGCGTGAACCGGCGTTCAATCTTCATCGTCTCTGCCCCGTCTTCCTGCGGCGCCCTGCGCGGCGAACACACGCCAGCGGGCACCCTGATTATGTTCCTTCGTCCCGCCCGCGCCGGTCGCGCCGTGCCCGGGCTGCAACAAAGCAGCCGGGCCAGAGCGGCCAGAGCTTTCAGGATATGGCGGGGTCACGCTAGATTTGGTGGCTTTCCCCGCCGCCAACACAAGCTGACGTATCTACCCCCGTTTCGTCAACGGAATCTTGTAGGCTCGGAGAAGTTTTTTGGGCTTGACTCGGTGACTGCGCGGCAGCGGGCGCGCGAGTCAGCGCGCGGCGCGCAGAAGCGCCGAGACAGGCGCCAACACAACGCTGCGCGCCTCGGACCCCGCACCCCATTCGAGTAACGCGCGCACCGTTTCGGGGTAGGTTCTGCCCAGCACGGCCACCTGCCCCTGAGCGCGTGCCTCGAAGGCGGCACGATCGAGGTAGCGGCGAATCGCGGGGCCAGATGCGCCAGCATCTGCCGAGCCAGCGGTCCGGGCGCGGCCAGCGGTGCGTCCGCATCGGGAGCAAGCATCGCCACGGCCATGGGCAGCACGCCCTCATGGGCGGCGAGCGCCGTCTCGACATCGGCGGGGGTGGCTCCCTCGGGCAGGCCTGCGGGCCCCTCGGGCAGGCGCACCAGCACCTCGAAGCCGGCGGCACGCAGGGCCTGCGCGCGCTCATCCGAACCGGGCCCGGAGGGATCGACAGCAAAGCTGACCGGGAAGGGAATCGAGCCGAGCAGCGCAAGATCGGCCCCAGCCGCACCCGCGTCGATCAGCACCACCACCATGAGGGGACTCTCGCCCGCCTCGAAGGGTGTCGCATTGCGCGCCAGCGCACCGAGCCGCGGACCCTCGACCGCGGCATTCGTCTCGGGCTGCGTGGCGGGCTCCGCGGTGCCGCCCGGGGCCAGCGCGCCGCCACCGCCCCCGGGCAGCGCCGGGGCCGTGCCTTCAGGTGCTGCGGCATCAGCCGGC
>PHEG01000566.1 GCA_002842835.1 Alphaproteobacteria bacterium HGW-Alphaproteobacteria-2
CGCAGCCCGCGGCTGCGCACGGCGGTGCGCGAGAGCGCCGAGAAGCGCGGCCTCGACCCGGCGCTGTTTGCGGGCGACGAGGGCGTGGCTTCCGGGTGACCTCGGCGTGGCGGCTGTGTATGGTCCGCCGAGCAGGAGGGCGGCATGGCAGATGCATTTCTCGACGATATCCGGGCAACGCTGGCGCAGATCGAGGCCGAGGGGCTGACGAAACGCGAGCGGCTGATCGTCTCGCCGCAGGGCGGGCATGTGCGGGTGGCGGGGCGCGAGGTGATCAACCTCTGCGCCAACAACTACCTCGGGCTGGCCGACCATCCGGCGCTGATCGCGGCGGCGAAGCGGGCGATGGACGACCACGGCTACGGCATGGCCAGCGTGCGCTTCATCTGCGGCACGCAGGACCTGCACCGGATGCTTGAGGAGCGGCTGGCGCGGTTCCTCGGCATGGACGACGCGATATTGTTCGCCGCCTGCTTCGACGCCAACGGCGGGCTCTTCGAGCCGCTGCTGGGGCCGGAGGACGCGGTGGTCTCGGACGCGCTCAACCATGCCTCGATCATCGACGGCATCCGGCTGTGCAAGGCGCGGCGCTATCGCTACGCCAACTCGGACATGGACGAGTTGGCGGCGAGGCTGAAGGAGGCGCGCGCGGGCGGCGCGCGGCACGTCATGATCGCCACCGACGGCGTGTTCTCGATGGACGGCTATCTGGCGAAACTGCCCGAGATCGTGGCGCTGGCGCGGGCCTACGACGCGCAGGTGATGGTGGACGACTGCCACGCCACCGGCTTCATGGGGCCACAGGGGCGGGGGACGCCCGCGCATCACGGCGTGGCGGTGGACATTCTGACCGGCACGCTGGGCAAGGCGCTGGGGGGCGCGATGGGCGGCTATGTCGCCGGGCCGCAGCCGGTGGTGGACCTGCTGCGCCAGCGCGCGCGGCCCTATCTCTTTTCCAACGCACTGCCGCCGGCGGTGGTGGCCGCGGGCCTCGCCGCGCTCGACATCGTCGAGGCGGGGGACGATCTGCGCGCGCGTCTGTTCGAGAACACGGCCCACTGGCGCGCGGGGCTCGAAGCGCTCGGCTTCGCTCTGCTGGAGGGCGCGCACCCGATCGTGCCGGTCATGCTGGGCGAGGCG
>PHEG01000567.1 GCA_002842835.1 Alphaproteobacteria bacterium HGW-Alphaproteobacteria-2
CGCTGCCAGCGACCGCGACCTGCGTGCAGCGCAGCGGCTGCGCTACGAGGTCTTCGTGGCGGAACTGGGCGGCGACGGGCCGGAGGTGGATCACGAGGCGCGCCTCGAGCGCGATGCCTACGACCCGCATTACGACCATCTGCTGCTGATCGACACCCGCCGCGACCCGGAGCGGCTGGAGGATGTTGTCGGCGTCTATCGCCTGCTGCCGGACGACCGGGCCGAGGCCGCGGGCGGCTTCTACTGCGCCGAAGAATACGACCTGACGCGACTCCTCGCTTCGGGACGGCGGCTTCTGGAACTGGGCAGGTCCTGCGTGCACCGCAATTACCGTGGCAGCTCGGCAATGTTCCATCTCTGGAACGGCCTTGCCGTTTATGTATCTGAACATGATATAGAAATTCTCTTCGGTGTGGCCTCGTTCCACGGCACCGACGCGCAGGCGCTGGCGCAGCCGCTCTCCTATCTGCACTACCACCACCTGGCGCCCGAGGACCTGCGCGTGCGTGCCCTGCCCGGGCATTACACGGCGATGGACCTGCTGCCCGAGGATCAGGTGGACCGCCGCGCCGCGATGGTCGAGACGCCCGCGCTCATCAAGGCCTATCTGAGGCTCGGTGGCTTCGTGGGCGACGGCGCCTTCATCGATCACGCATTCAACACCACCGATGTGTGCCTGCTGATGGACACCGCGCGCATGTCCGACCGCCACCGCGGCTTCTACTCCCGCCCGCGCCGAGGCTGAGCCCGATGGCGGGCCCCACCTGGCATTCCGAGGATGTGCCCGCCCTGCCCCCGATCACCCGGGCAGGCTGGCTCAGGGCAGCGCTGCGCGGCGGGCTGCTGGCGCTGGTCACCTACGGCTGTCTCGCGCTTCTACTGCTGCTGCGGCTGCTGGAATGGCCCCTGGGGCGGCCCGTCTCCCCTTTCATCGTACAGTTCGTCTGCCGCGCGGCCTTCATGATCCTCGGCATCCGCCACCGCGTCACCGGCCACCCGATGCACGGGCGCGGCGCGCTGGTGGCGAATCATGCCTCCTGGCTCGATATCTTCACGCTGAACGCGGCGGCACGAGTATTCTTCGTCTCGAAGGCCGAGGTGGCGCGCTGGCCCGGCATCGGCATTCTCCGACAGGTTGTTGTTCTTTCCCGAGGGCACCTCGACGGACGGGCGGCGCGTGCTGGGCTTCAAGTCCACCCTCTTCGCCGCCTTCCAGGCGCCCGCGCTGGCAGGGTTCCTGCGGCTTCAGCCGGTCAGCGTGATCTACCATGCGCCGCCGGGCACCGACCCGCGCTTCTACGGCTGGTGGGGAGAGATGGATTTCGGCGCGCATTTCCTGCGCGTTCTGGCGGCGCCGCGGCATGGCAGCGTTGAGGTGATCTTCCACGCCCCGGTGGCGGTTGCGGATTTCCCCTCGCGCAAGGCGCTCGCCGCCCATTGCGAGGCCGAGGTGCGCCGGGGCGTCGATCAGGCGATCGGCGACATCAGCTGAGAGAGCGCCAGCGCCGCATCCTCGGCGCTCCAGATCTCGGCACCCACGGCGAAGAAATCGGTCACCGGGGCCAGCGCCTCGACCAGCGCCGGGGTCAGACCGCCCTCGGCCACAACGGGAAGCTCGATCATCTCGGACCACCATTCGAAGAGGTCGCGCCCGGCCACCGCGCCGCTGCCGAGCGCACTGCCCGCCACGGGGCCGAAGGCCACATAGTCAGCCCCCGCCTCGCCCGCATTCAGCCCCGCATGCTGCGAGGTGCCGCAGAAGGCGCCGATAATGGCCTCCGTGCCCAGCGCCTTGCGCGCCGCGCGCAGGTTGCGCGCACCGTCGGGCAGATGCACGCCGTCGAGACCCAGTTGTTGCACAAGGCGGAAATGGCTGTCGATCACCAGCGGCACGTCGCGGGCATGGGCGATCTCGCGGAGCCGGTCGGCAGCGTGCAGGATCGCCGCCTCGTCGGGCGTG
>PHEG01000568.1 GCA_002842835.1 Alphaproteobacteria bacterium HGW-Alphaproteobacteria-2
GATACGCGAGATGGCGTTATAGCCGTAGCAGGCGTTCACCCGCTCGCGGATCTTCGTTGTCTCCGCCTGCACGAGGGGCGCGTCGGCGCCGAGCACGAAAAGCGTGAGCGTGGCGCCGAGCCCGCCCTGGGCGTAGCCGATCTTCACAGGACGGGCGCGGCAGGCGATCTCCTCACCCACGATCTCGGTCCAGTGGGTCAGAAGCCGCGCCTCGGCGAAACCGCGCGTCTCTCCCGCGCGGCGAAGCTGCTGGCCGATCAGCGCGCCGGATCGCTCGAATCCGCGTTTGCGCCGCGCGGGCGTTCCTGGCGCATCCTGCCTCGACATGGTTCCAATTCCCTCCCGGAGCCCTATCCTAACCGCGAAGGCATGCCCGGGGCCAGAGCCGCGGGCGGGGCGCGGGGCGCAATAGTGCAGGACGCTGCGGCACGGCTTCTGGAGTGGTATGACAGACACGCGCGGGTTCTGCCCTGGCGCGTGGGCCCTGCGGCACGGG
Source organism: Alphaproteobacteria bacterium HGW-Alphaproteobacteria-2 (assembly GCA_002842835.1). Classification (GTDB taxonomy): domain Bacteria; phylum Pseudomonadota; class Alphaproteobacteria; order Rhodobacterales; family Rhodobacteraceae; genus PHEG01. The sequence goes on from PHEG01000568.1 coordinate 497, forward strand.
CGGCGGGCATGTGGCCCGATCCCTACCGCGTCTGGCTCTCGGAGGTGATGCTTCAGCAAACTACCGTGGCAGCGGTCGGCGGCTATTTCGAACGCTTCACCGTCCGATGGCCCACGCTCGCCAATCTCGCTGCTGCCGATGATGCCGAGGTGATGGCCGAATGGGCGGGGCTTGGCTATTACGCGCGCGCCCGCAACCTTCTTGCTTGCGCGCGCGTGGTCATGGCCGAATACGGTGGGCGCTTTCCCGGAACGGCGGAGGCGCTGGCGCAGCTGCCGGGCGTCGGCCCCTACACGGCGGCGGCGGTGGCGGCGATCGCCTTCGACCGGCCAGAGACGGTGGTGGACGGCAATGTCGAGCGGGTTGTGGCGCGGCTCTTCGCCGTCGAGACACCGCTGCCCGCCGCCAAGCCGGTGCTGCGCGCCCGTGCGGCAGAGCTGACGCCCGTGCGGCGTGCCGGCGATTTCGCCCAAGGAATGATGGACCTCGGCGCCACGGTCTGCACGCCGCGGCGGCCTACCTGCGGGCTCTGCCCCCTCGCCGGGCTCTGCGCTGCGCGACGGGCGGGGCTGGCGGAGACGCTGCCGCGCCGCGTGCCGAAAGCGGCGAAGCCGCTGCGCTTCGGCCAGGGGCTTCTGGGCGGCATGCTGGGCTGGCCCGGCTCCGACTGGGGCGAGAGCCCCGCGCCTGCACCGCCGCTTGCAGCGGACTGGCGGCGGCTGGCGGGCGAGGTGCGCCACACCTTCACCCATTTCCGCCTGCGGCTTGCCGTGCATGTGGCCGAAGCGGGCCCGGGCGCGCGACCTGCGCGCGGCGTCTTCCTGCCCGCGCCCGAATTTCGCCCCGGCGATCTGCCCACGCTGATGCGCAAGGTTTTCGATCTTGCCCACAAAGAGTTCTGAAAGCCGGGCTCAGCGGGCGAAGACGCCTTCCGCCTCTGCGAAGCCCTTCACCTCGATCGGGTTGCCGGAAGGGTCGCGGAAGAACATCGTCCACTGCTCGCCCGGCTCGCCGGCAAAGCGCACGGAGGGCGGCAGCACGAAATCCACCCCCGCCGCCTCCAGCCGCGCGGCCAGCGCACGCCATTCCGCGAGGTCGAGCACGAGCCCGAAATGCGGCATCGGCACCATGTGATCGCCCACTCGGCCGGTGTCGGCGGTGGGGAATGGCGGGCCCAGATGCAGGCTCAACTGGTGGCCGAAGAAGTCGAAATCGACCCAGGTCGCGGTGGAGCGCCCCTCGGCGCAGTCCAGAACGCCGCCGTAGAAGGCGCGCGCGGCGTCGAGATCGGTGACATGGAATGCGAGATGGAAGGGCGGCGGCATGGCAGTCTCCGGCAGGGTGGCAACAGTCAGCCTAGTCACCCGAATCTAAAGTTCGCCACATAGGTTTTGCTGGGTTCGCTGGCAGAACCGCTTGACGGCGGCTAGGATTTCATCGGCGGATTTGACCCAT
>PHEG01000569.1 GCA_002842835.1 Alphaproteobacteria bacterium HGW-Alphaproteobacteria-2
TGCCAGACCGCCCGCCTTCACCCAGCCCAGTGCCTCGCCCAGCACCGGCCAGGCCAGGGCGGCGGCAAGCCCCGGCACCAGCGCGGCAAAGGCGGCGGCGGGCTGCGCGCCCAGCCGCGTGATGGCGAAGAAATAGGTGATGGTCGCCAGAAACCCCGAAAACAGCCCCTGCAGCGTGAGGTGGAACAGAAACACCCCCCAGCCGTGGCGCAGGAAATCCACCCCGTTGAAAAGCGCCAGCACCACGAAGCCCGCGCCCGCCCAGAAGCACATCATCGCCGCGCTCTCGATCGGGCCGAGGCCGGAGCGGCGGTAGGCGAGCGTGTAGATGGCCCATGACAGAGAGGCCGCGAGGAACATCAGATGCCCGCGCCAGGCCCCGCTTGCGGTGTTCGCCAGCGCCTCCCAGCCGCCCACGGCCAGCGCCCCCGAAACGATCAGCCCCAGCCCGAGAAGCCGCCAGCCGCGCGGGACCGCATCACTGCCCAGCGCCACCCCAAGAAGCGCCACGAAGACCGGCAGCATGGTGGGGGTGAACATGCCCGCATCCGCGGCAGGCGCAAAGCGCAGCCCGCCGGTGAGCAGCAGCACGAAGCCGACCCCGCCGAAGCCGCCAACCGCAAGCACGTCACGCCAGCGCGCGCCCCCGGGCCGCAGCCCGCGCCGCGCCAGCACCGGCGCGAAGAGCAGCGCGCCGGGCAGGAAGCGCAGCACGCCCAGTTCCACCGGCGTGAAGGCCGCAGTCACTGCGGCGCGCGCGGCCACCAGGTAGGACGCCCAAACGAGCACCGTGAAGACAAGCGCCGCCCAGCCGAGGCCACGCCCAACCGGCACCTCAGCCCGAACAGGACGCGCCGCCGAGCACGCAGAACTTGGCGCAATGCGGATGGTTGAGCGCCACGGGGCGTTCGGCCTCGGCCAGGGTCTCTCCCAGCTCGAACTGCGGGTCGTAGGCGAGCAGCGTGCAGGCTACCACTGCGGGCTTCGCCGCGCCCTTGCGCTTGAGCACCATGCGCGAGGAGGAGCACATCACCTGCTCGGGCGCGACGCCCAGGATGCCCCAGCAGGCTTCGGTGATCTCGGGCACCTCGACGCTCTCGTCCATCTCGGGGAAG
>PHEG01000060.1 GCA_002842835.1 Alphaproteobacteria bacterium HGW-Alphaproteobacteria-2
GGGTTGTGGCAGATCTGCTTCGTCCGCGGCAGTCCGGGAATGTCGCGCTTCAGCGCGTTGCCCCAGAACGGACCCGCGCCGGACAGGCGGGCGTTGATCTCGCCTGCGAGATCGAAGCGGTTGTTGGCCTTGGGCGCGTCCTGCACGCGCGCCTCGAACCAGTCCCAGAGTGCCAGCGGCGCGGCCCGGCCGGTGAGTGCGGCGGCGAAGCCGGAAGGGTAGCCAAAGGGGAAGTCGAAGCCCGCCAGCACCCGGCGTCCCTGCGCGCGCTCGGCCGCGATGGTCCCGTCAAGCCAGTCCTCCGCAACCTGACGGTTGCGCAAATAGACCGGCTCGACCTCCCGCCCGTTGCGCACCAGCCCCGCCCAGATGGCATCGCGCTTGGGCCGCGGACCCCGATCGTTGCCGCCCGACCAGTCGAGCATCAGAACGGTGTCGAAGCGTGCCGCGGAAGGTTCAGGCACCGCGGGCGACCTCTGCAAGCGGCGCCGCCAGCGCCAGCACAAAATCCGCGATGGCGGCGGTATCGTCGAGGTTGAAGACCGGCACGGCGAGGCCCGCCAGCGCCGTGTCGCTCGCCACCGCCAGCACGCTCGGGTCGCCCGGGGCGATCAGCGGCGTGCCTGCTACCCCGCGGTGAGCCTCGACCTTGGGATGACGGGCGCGCTTGAAGCCCTCGACCAGGACCAGATCGACGGGCGTCAGCCGGGCGAGCAGCGCCTCGAGCGGCGGCTCCTCCGCCCCGCGCAGCTCGTGCATCAGCGCCCAGCGCCGCCCCGAGGCCAGCAGCACCTCGCGTGCCCCGGCGGCGCGATGGCGGAAACTGTCGGTGCCCGGCTGATCGACATCGACGCCGTGATGCGCATGCTTGAGCGTGGACACCGAGAGCCCGCGGCCCGCGATCTCGGCCACCAGGCGCTCCATCAGCCCGGTCTTGCCGCAGTTCTTCCAGCCGACGACACCCATCACACGCACGGGCCCTGCTCCGCCATGAGCGCCCTGGCATGCGCGAGGTCTTCGGGTGTGTTGACGTTGAAGAACGTGCCGGTTGGTCCAGAGCACGACCTTGCGCAGGCCGCCAGCCAGCGCCGCGCGCAGATCCTCGCGCAGCGCCACCGGCCAGAGGCCGAAGGTGGGGTGGCGCACGCGGCCCCTCGCGGGGTCGGGCGTGGCGGCGAGCGCGATCGGCACGCCCGCCCGGGCGGCGGCATCCTGCAACCCGGTGGCGAGGTCGCGCGGGAAGAAGGGCGTGTCGGCAGCGGCGGTGACGATGGCCCCGGCCCCCTGCGCGGCCGCCCAGTCGAGCCCGGCCAGCACGCCCGCGAGCGGCCCGGGAAAGCCCGCCACGCTGTCGGCGATCACCGGCAGCCCAAAGGCGGCAAAGCGCGCCGGGTCGCCATTGGCGTTGAGCGCGAGGCCCGCCACCTGCGGCGCCAGCCGCTCGATGACCTGATGGAGCAGCGTGCGCCCGCCGAGGTCGAGGAGCCCCTTGTCGCCGCCGCCCATCCGCGTGGCCTGCCCGCCGGCGAGAATGACGCCAAGCATAGCGGCGCGCGGCCGCGCGCCGCGCCGGGGCTCTGCCCCGGACCCCGGAGTATTTGAGGAACGATGAAGGGGACGGGGCGGGAATGGCTCACTCATCCCCCGCCCCCTTGCGCCGGTGCCTGCGGCCTTCTTCCTCCACGCTCGCCGGGTCGGCGTCGAACACCAACCGCTCTGCCCCCGAGAGGCAGATGAAGCGCTGGCCGCGCATCCGCCCGACCAGGGTGAGGCCGACCTGCCGGGCGATCTCGACCCCCCAGGCGGTGAAGCCCGAGCGCGAGGCGAGCACGGGGATGCCCATGAGCGCCGTCTTGATCACCATCTCCGAGGTCAGCCGCCCGCGCGTTGTGGCGGCCCACGTCTTCCATGTAGACGAGCGGCTGGTCTTCGCGGCAGAGCACCGAGCCGTGGATCGCGCCCGCCTCCAGATAGAGGCTCGGGGCGGTGTTGATCGCCTTCGCCAGAGCGTAGAGCCAGCTCGTGGGCACCTGCGCCTGCGGCAGGGTCACCCCGTCAAGGCCCTCCATGATGTCGCCGAAGACGGTGCCGACGGCGCAACCGCTGGTGCGGGTCTTCTTCTTCAGCTTCGCCTCGTAGTCGGTGGCGCGTTCGGTGCGCACAACCACGGTTTCCAGTTCGTCGTCGTAGTCCACGCCGGTCACCGTATCTTCCGGGTGCAGCATCCCCTGATTGGCGAGAAAGCCCAGCGCCAGATATTCGGGGTAATCGCCGATCGTCATGGCCGTGACGATCTCCTGGCTGTTGAGGAAGATCGTGAGCGGGCGTTCGGTGACCACACGCGTGGCCTGCCGCGCACCGGTGTGATCGATGCCATCCACAGCCCGCGTCAGACGCGGGTCGTCGGGGTCCGGGCCGATCAGGAAATCTGCTGGCATGGTCCGAAAATCATGGCTTTCGCTCGCCTTCGGGCGCGGCTATGGACGGGCCCCGAACCTGACCGAGAGACCGGCCCATGTCCAGCACCCGCAGCGCCTACTGGCGCGGCTTCCGCGCCGGGGCGCCCTTCGTTCTCGTCGTCGCGCCCTTCGGGCTGCTCTTCGGCGTGGTCGGCACCGAGGCGGGGCTCGACCTTGCGCAGGTGATGGGCATGACGGTGCTGGTGATCGCGGGCGCCGCACAGTTCGCCGCGGTCTCGCTTCTGGTCGAGAACGCGCCGACGGTCATCGTTCTGGCGACGGCGCTGGCGGTGAACCTGCGCATGGCGATGTATTCCGCCGCGCTGGTGCCGCACCTGGGCGGCGCGCCGCTCTGGCAGCGGGCGGTGGCGGCCTACTTCATGGTCGATCAGTCCTACGCCGTCTCGATCCTGGAGTACGAACGCCGCCCGCAGATGAGCCGCGCCGAGAAGGTGGCCTACTACTTCGGCGTCGTCTCTCCGGTCTGCATCCCCTGGTATGCCTCGACCTGGGCGGGAGCGGTGCTGGGAGGGCGCATCCCGCCCGAGTTCGCGCTCGACTTCGCCGTGCCGGTGACCTTCATCGCCATGGTCGCCCCTGCCCTGCGCACGCTGGCCCATGTCGCGGCGGCGGCCACCTCAGTGGCGGTGGCGCTGGCGCTTGCCTTGCTGCCCTACAACCTGTGGCTCATCGCGGCCGCCATCGCCGCCATGGCAGTGGGCGCGCGGGTCGAGCTGTGGATGCGCCGCCGGGGGACGTGGACATGACCCAGTCCGATCTCTACATCTGGGGCATCATCGCGGCGCTGGGGCTGGGCACCTGGCTGATCCGCTTCTCCTTCATCGGGCTGATCGGCGACCGCGCGTTGCCGGAGTGGGTGCTGCGGCACCTGCGCTACACGCCGGTCGCAGTGCTGCCCGGGCTGATCGCGCCGCTGGTGCTCTGGCCAAGGGCGACCGAAGGAGAGACGGACCCGGCGCGGCTCGCCGCGGCGGGCGTGGCGCTGGCGCTCGGCGTCTGGACGAAGAATGTCATCGCCACGGTCTTCGGCGGCATGGGCACGCTCTATCTGGTGCAGTATCTGCTCGGCTGACACCTAGACCGGCAGCGCCGTGGTGTTGCAGACCTCGCGCAGCGCGAAGGAGGAATGCATCTGCGCCACACCCGGCAGCCGGGCCAGGTGATGGCGGTGGATGCGGGCGAAATCCTCCGAATCGCGGGCCACCACCTTCAGCAGGTAATCCGCCGTGCCCGCCATCAGGTGACACTCCAGCACATCCGGCATCAGCGCCACCGCGCGCTCGAAGGCGTCCATCGCGTCGTCGGCCTGCCGCTGCAGGGTGATCTCTACGAAGATCGTCGCCCGGCAGTCCACCGCGCGCGGCTCGAGCAGCGCCGCGTAGCCGCGGATCACGCCCTCGGCCTCCAGCCGCTGCACGCGGCGGTGGCAAGCCGAGGGCGAGAGGTGGATGCGCTCGGCCAGATCGGCATTCGTCAGGCGGCCCTCGCGCTGGAGCAGGGCGAGGATTCGGCGATCCGTAGCGTCGATCTGCATATGACGCACGATCCTTCTGGTAAAGAGTTTCAAAAAAGAAGTTTCTTCGCAAGAATGGCAATGAGAAGGGGGAAATTTGCAAGCCCTTTCGCAGCATCTTTGGCTATCCTGCGCCAAATCCGGTCAGGGGAGGAAAAGATGCGTATCGGGTGCCCGAAGGAGATCAAGCCGCAGGAGTTCCGCGTGGGGCTTACCCCCAACGCCGCGCGAGAGGCGGTGGCGCACGGCCACGAGGTGGTGGTCGAGCGCTGCGCGGGGCTGGGCAGCGGATTCTCCGATGCCGATTACGAGGCGGCGGGGGCGAAGCTGCTCGATACCGCCGAGGAAGTCTTCGCCACAGCCGACATGATCGTGAAGGTCAAGGAGCCGCAAGCGGTGGAGCGCAAGCGTCTGCGCGAGGGGCAGCTTCTCTTCACCTATCTGCACCTTGCGCCGGATCCGGCGCAAACGAAGGATCTGCTGGCGAGCGGGGTTACCGCCATCGCCTACGAGACCGTCACCGACGACCGCGGCGGGCTGCCGCTGCTGGCGCCGATGTCCGAGGTTGCCGGGCGGCTGGCGCCGCAGGTTGGTGCCTGGGCCCTGCAGAAGGCCAATGGCGGGCGCGGCGTTCTGATGGGCGGCGTGCCCGGCGTGGGTCCGGCGCGGGTGCTGGTGATCGGCGGCGGCGTGGTCGGCACCCACGCGGCGCGTATCGCGGCGGGAATGGGCGCCGAGGTGACGGTGCTCGACCGCTCGCTGCCGCGGCTGCGCTATCTCGACGACGTGTTCGGCTCGGTCTTCCGCACCGGCTATTCCTCGGCCGGGCTGCTGCTGGAGCATCTCACGCAGGCCGACATGGTGATCGGCGCGGTGCTGATCCCCGGCGCTGCGGCGCCCAAGCTGGTGCGCCGCGCGCAGTTCGCCGAGATGAAGCCGGGCGCGGTGCTGGTCGATGTGGCCATCGACCAGGGCGGCTGCTTCGAGACGTCGAAGGCCACCACACACGAAGACCCGATCTACGAGGTGGACGGCATCGTGCACTACTGCGTCGCCAACATGCCAGGCGCCGTGGCGCGCACCTCGACCATCGCGTTGGGCAACGCCACCATGCCCTACATGCTCGCGCTGGCCGACAAGGGCTGGAAAGGGGCTTGCCAGGACGACCGGCACCTGCTGGCCGGGCTCAACACCCATGCCGGGAAGCTGACCTATGCCGCGGTGGGCGAGGCGCTGGGGATCGAGGCGATCACGCCGGAGGCAGCGCTGAAGCTCTGATGGGCGGCGGGCGCGGCCCCCGCGCCCGCCCCTCCGCTCAGTTCCGTGCGCGCAGTGCGTCGCGGATCTCCATCAGCAGTTCTTCCTGCGTCGGACCCTTCGGGGCTTCCGGCGCGGCGGCCTCTTCTTCCTTCGCGGCCATGTCCTTCACCCGGTTCACCGCCTTTACCAGCAGGAAGACGACCCAGGCAATGATGAGGAAGTTGATCACCGCGGTAATGAAGGCGCCGTAGGCGAAGACCGGAGCGCCCGCCTCCTTCGCGGCGGCGAGGCTGGCGTAATCGCCGTCGCCGAGGTTGACGAAGAGGTTGGAGAAATCCATCCCGCCGGTGACCAGCCCGATGATCGGGTTGATCAGGTCGCCGACGAGGCTGTTGACGATTGCCGTGAAGGCAGCGCCGATGATGATGCCGACGGCCATGTCCATGACATTGCCCTTGGCGATGAAGGTCTTGAACTCGTTCAGCATGGTCCCTGTTCCCTGTTGACGCGCCCGCGGCCCCGCGGGCGGGGGCAGGCTAGCATGTTCTGCGCCTTTGTCAGCGGGGCTCGCGCCCCTGCCGCCCGTTCCGGCAAATTGCATTTCCGCCGCGCTCTGCTATGTGGCGCGGGCGGCGGCGTGGGGTGCAGGACATGGACCATTTCCTCTATCGGGACGGCATCCTCCACGCCGAGGACGTGCCCCTGCCCGAGATCGCGGCAGAGGTGGGCACGCCCTTCTACGTCTATTCCGCCGCGACGCTGACGCGCCACTACCGGCTCTTCGAGGAGGCGCTGAGGGGGCTGCCGCATCTGGTCTGCTATGCGATGAAGGCCAATTCCAACCTCGCGGTGCTGAAATTGCTGGGCGATCTGGGCGCGGGTATGGATGTGGTCTCGGGCGGGGAATACGCCCGCGCCCGCGCGGCGGGCGTCCCCGGCGAGCGCATCGTTTTCTCCGGCGTCGGCAAGACGCGCGAGGAGATGCGCCTCGCGCTCGAGTGCGGCATCCGGCAGATCAACGTGGAAAGCGAGCCGGAGTTGCTGGCGCTCTCGGGGGTCGCGGCCTCGATGGGCCTGCGCGCCCCGGTCGCGCTGCGCGTCAACCCGGACGTGGACGCGAAGACCCATGCCAAGATCGCGACCGGGAAGGCCGAGAACAAGTTCGGCATCCCGATCGCGCGCGCCCCCGCGATCTATGCCGAGGCGGCGGCGCTGCCGGGCATCGAGGTGGTGGGCATCGACGTGCATATCGGCAGCCAGCTGACCGATCTGGCTCCCTTCGAGGCCGCCTATCGCAAGGTCGCCGATCTCGCGCAGGCGCTGCTGGCCGCGGGCCACCCGATCCGGCGGCTCGACCTCGGCGGCGGGCTCGGCATTCCCTATGTGCGCGACAACGCCGCGCCGCCGCTGCCGCTCGAATGGGGCGAGGTCATCCGCCGCACGGTGGGGCATCTGGGGCTCGAGGTGGAGATCGAGCCGGGGCGGCTCATCGCGGGGAACGCAGGGCTGCTGGTGGCCTCGGTGATCTGGCTCAAGCGCGGCGAGGGGCGCGACTTCCTGATTCTCGACGCGGCGATGAACGACCTGGTGCGCCCGGCGATGTATGACGCCTGGCACGACATCGTGCCGGTGATCGAGCCCGCCCCGGGCGCAGAGCGCGCGCCCTTCGACGTGGTCGGCCCGGTCTGCGAGACGGGCGACACCTTCGCGCGCGGCCGCCTGCTGCCGCCGCTGGCCGAGGGTGCGCTGGTCGCCTTCCGCTCGGCCGGGGCCTATGGCGCGGTGATGGCCTCGGAATACAACTCCCGCCCGCTGGTGCCAGAAGTTCTGGTGCGCGGGCATGACATGGCGGTGATCCGCCGAAGGCCGACCTTTGACGAGATGCTGAATCGCGATACCATCCCCGAATGGCTCTAGAGCGGCGCGCCCCGCAGGCGCCGCCGTGGGAGAAGCGGATGGCAGATCGCACCCGGCCCCGTGACGGGGCGCAGGACGGCAGCGAAGCACTTGTCGACGCGGCGCTGGCGCGGCTCGCGCGCCCCCTGTGGCTGACCCGCCTCGGGCTGCTGGCCGAACGCGCGGCGCGCGCCTTCTGGCCCGCCTGGGTGATCCTTTCCTTCGCGCTGGCCGCGCTGGCCTTCCTGCCGCAGGCCGCGCTGACTGCCGATCTGCTGCGCGGCATCGGCACGGTGGCGCTGCTGGCGCTCGGCCTCGCGCTGGGGCTGGGGCTGCGCCGCTTCCGCTGGCCCAGCCGGGCAGAGGCGGCGGCGCGTCTCGACGCGAGCCTTGCGGGGCGCCCGCTCGCCGCTGTGACCGACCGTCAGGCGACCGGCGCGGGCGATGGCGCG